>JBDSBS010000051.1:0-5140 GCA_039921435.1 Planctomycetota bacterium
GGCTCGTGTGCAAAGTGCGAGACCCGTTTCTTCGCTACGTGGTCTGCGGTTACGCTCTGATGGTCTGCATGCAAGCGGCTGTGAACTTACTCGTGGTCAGCGGGTGGGCTCCTGCCAAGGGCATCGATCTACCGTTCGTGAGTACGGGCGGCACTAGCTTGATGTTCTGCCTCGCTGCGGTCGGCCTGATCGGCAATGCCGCCAGGTCCGATCGGGCAGGCACGTTCTCGACCGCCGAGGAATCGGCGGTCACCTGAAGTCTTCAGTTTCCAACGGCTGCGGTTCTTGAACCCAATGGGAGGGTGTGATGGGCCAGCTCGAAAAGTACGGCCTCTACGTGTTGTGTCTCGTGATCTTCTTGATCCTCGGTGTCACCATTTGGGGCGGCGGTGAAACGCCGGTAACCGGCAAACGCACGCCACAGGCGCCGATCGTTGCTCCTGGCGCGGTCGCGGGGGCCGACAACGCAGCGGGCGCGGTCCGGAGCGATTCCCGTGGCGACCCATTGGGGGGCAAGAACCTCGATGCTTGGTTCGGCCCGTCGCCGCGCGGCAACGACCCGAAGAAGGCGGATGCCAAGTCGGCCGATGCCGCCGGCACCAAGCCGCCGCCTGATCAGGGCAACCCGGCGGAGCCGAAGCCCGCGCCCGACGAGTCGCGGCCGAAGTACAAGGTGAAGGCCAAGGACACGCTCGAAGGCATCGCCAAGGAGAAGCTCGGCAATGCGTCGCTGCACGTCCTGATCTCGAAGCTGAATCCCGGCGTCGAACCGACCAAGTTGCGGGTCGGCGACGAACTGCGCCTGCCGTCGGCGGCCGAAATCGCCCAGCTCACGGCGGCACCGCCAGCATCTTCGGGAGCTCGCCCCGAGGTCGCAGCGAAGGTTGCGTCGAAGGTCGCTGGCGGCACCTACCGCGTCAAGAAGGGCGACACGCTCGAGGGCATCGCCACTTCGCAGCTCGGATCGCGCGCGCGCGTAGGCGAACTGCGCGAGTTGAACCCGACCGTCGAACCGACGAACCTGCGCATCGGCATGTCGATCCATCTGCCCAAGTAGTCGACACCCCCAAGTAGTCGACACCATGGTGCAAAGGGTCTGTCTCGTCAGCGGTGGCACCGGTGGCCACCTGCTGCCAGCCCTCGTGTTGGCGCGGGCGCTGCGCGAGCGCGGCCACCAACCCGTGCTCGTGACGGAGGGGCGCGAGGTCGAGCGCGAGATCCTGCGCCGCGAACTGCCTGACGTCACGCAGGTCAACTTGCCGGCCGCCCGTCGGTCGCGCCTGTGCCTGCCATGGTGGCTCGCGCGCACGACCTTCGCGGCGCGTCGTCTGCTGCAGGAACAGGCGGTCGATTGTGTCATCAGCACCGGCGGCCGACCTTCGTTGCCCGTCGGCCTGGCGGCGCGTTCCCTCGGCGTGCCCCTCTTCTTGTTGGAGCAGAACGCCGTGACGGGGCGCGCCAACCGCTGGCTGCTGCCGTTTGCGCGCCGCATCTACCATGGCCTACCGGCGGCGAGTGCTCGGGGGCCGCGCGCGTTGGTCACGGGCACGCCGCTGCGGCCAGAGTTCCAGCGCATCGACCGCCAACTGTGCCGCGAGGCGCTCGGCCTGCCCGCGCAAGGATCCGCGGTGCTCGTCACCGGCGGCAGCCAGGGTGCGGCCGTTCTCAACGAGGTCGTGCCGGCGGCCCTCATCAAGGTGGCCAAGAACCTGCAGGTGCTCCACTTGTCGGGCCTCGGTCGCGACGAAGCGGTGCGCCGGCTCTACGCCACGGGCGAAGGAAAGGTCAACGCGCGCGTGCGGCCGGTTGCGCTCGACATGGACCGCATGTTCGGGGCCGTCGACCTGGTCATCTGTCGCGGCGGTGGCACGACGGTGGCAGAGCTGTCCGCAGCTGGGCGGCCGGCCGTGATCGTGCCCTACCCTCACCATCGGGACCAACAGCAGCTTCGCAACGCGCAGACTCTCGCCAAGGTGGGCGCGGCCATCGTGGTCGAAGAGGCGGCGCTCACCGTCGATGGTCTGGCGATGCTGGTCGGCGACTTGCTTGCCGACGTGGCGCGCCTCGAAGCCATGGGGCGTGCTGCGTCGGGCCTGCGCCCAGTGGATCCGATCCGCACGATTCTGCGCGACATGGGGATCGACGGATCGGCAGTCGGTGGTGTGAACGCCGGGGATGAGTTCCCCAGCGGGGCGACCCCGAACCACGGGCTGGGAGGCACGCGGTGACACAGTCGACTTCGGCAGCAGCTTCCGATTCGGTTGAGGCGCCCGCGGCGATCCAGGCTCCGCCCCAGACCCCGGCTTCGGCTCCGGCTTTGGCTGGCCCTGTGGTCGAGACCTCTGGCATCCCGGGCACGAGCTTCGCGAGCCGTCGCTTCCACTTCGTCGGTGTCGGCGGTGCTGGTATGAGTGGTCTCGCGCGCTTGTTGGGGGGCAGCGGCGGCGTCGTCACCGGCAGCGATCTGACCGGCGGCGCGATCGTGGAAGGCCTGCTCGAGGAAGGTTCCGACGTCTGGATCGGCTGCCAGCCAAACCGTATCGAGGGCCAGGACGGCTACGCGATCCGCAGTGCGGCCGTGCCGCCGAGTGACCCCGAGGTGCAGGAATGCGTTCGGCGCGGCTTCACGTCGATGCTCTACGCCGAGGCCGTGGGCCGCCTCAGCGAGGGTCGGCGTACGCTCGCGATCGCGGGCACGCACGGCAAGACGACGACCACGGGCTTGACCGTCGCGGCGCTGCGCGGAGCGGGGCTCGATCCTTCGCATCTGATCGGCGGCGACGTGCCCGAGCTCGGCGGCAACGGCCACGGCGGCAAGAGCCAGGACTTCGTCGTCGAGGCCTGCGAGTTCAATCGCAGCTTCCACAATCTGCGACCGTTCGGCGCCGCGATCCTCAACCTCGACCACGACCACTTCGACTGCTACCCGTCGACGGACGAACTCGTCGAGGCCTTCGCCGGTTACCTGGCGCGCGTGCGGCCTGGCGGCACAGCACTCGTCGAAGAGTCCGTGCCGCGCGCGGTGCTCAACAGCCTGCGCTCCGACGTGCGCATCCTCACCGTGGGTTCGGGCCTGTGGGCTGACATACGCGCCGTCGAGGTGCGCGACGACCTCGGCCGATTCTCGTTCGTTCCGGTGTTGCACGGCGTGCGCCTCGAACGCGTGCAGCTCGCGTTGTCGGGCCGCCACAACATGCAGAACGCGTTGTTTGCACTCGGGCTCGCCGAGATCACAGGCGCTGACGTCGCCGGTGCCTGCCGCGGCATGGCGTCGTTTGGCGGCGTGCGGCGGCGCTTCGAGATGCACACGGGTGCGCGCGGTGGCTTGCTCGTCAACGACTACGCGCATCATCCGGCCGAGATTCGCGCCGTGCTGCAGGCGGCTCGTCGCCGCTTCCCGGGCCGCCGTCTGCTCGTCGTGTTCCAGCCGCACCAGTACCAGCGCACGCGATGCCTGCTGCCGCAGTTTGCCGAAGCGTTGGCGGCCGCGGACATGGCCGTCATCGCCGACATCTACGGCGCCAGAGAAAGCGCTGCGATGAAGGCCTCGGTGTCGGCTGACGATCTCGTGCAGGCCGTGCGCACGTGCGGTGGCCTGTGCGAGCCCGGTGGCTCGGTGGCTGGCTTGCCCGCGCTCGTCGCTACGCTGCGCCGCGAGCACGACGTCGTGCTCGTGCTCGGTGCCGGTGACATCGACCAGGCCGTCGGAGGCATCGTTGCCAACCTCTGACCTGCGTGCCGCTCTCGGGTCGATGCGAGGCGCCGTGCGCCAGAACGTGCCGCTGGCGCCGCTCATGCACCTGCGCATCGGCGGACCCTGCGATTGGTTCCTCGAGCCATATGCCGAGGAAGACGCAGCACTCGCCGTGCGAGCCTGCCACGACCTCGGCGTGCCGCTGCGCATCCTGGGCGGAGGCAGCAACGTGGTCATCGCCGACGCCGGTGTGCGCGGTGCGGTGATGCACCTGGGCAACCTCAACCGCATCGTGCGCGATGGCTCCCGCATCAAGGCTGGGGCCGGCGTCACGCTGCCGAGCCTCTTGCGGGCCACGAAAGAAGTCGGTTTGGCCGGGCTCGAGAAGCTGACCGGTATCCCCGCAGTCGTCGGGGGGGCGGTGGCCATGAACGCAGGCACGCGCGAAGGCGAGGCGTTCGAACACCTGGCGTCGCTGACCACAGTCGAGGTCGACGGCTCGATCGCGGTGCGGGGCCCCGAGCAGTTCGCTCCGCGTTACCGCGATGGCGGCTTGGGTGGTGCCATCGTGTTGCAGGCCACGTTCGACCTGCGGCCCGACGATCCGCAGGCCATCTTCGAGCGCTTCTCGGCGTCGCTCAAGCGGCGCAACGCAACGCAGCCCGTGACGCAGCGCAGCGTCGGGTGCGTGTTTCGCAATCCGCCCGGCGACGCAGCCGGGCGTCTCGTCGAGGCCACTGGCTGCAAGACGCTTCGCATCGGCGCGGTCGAAGTCAGCGGTTTGCACGCCAACTACTTCGTCAACACGGGCGGTGGTACGGCCGGCGAGTTCGTCGCCCTCATGAATGAGGTCGAGCGTCGCGTCAAGGACGAGTTTGGTGTCGAACTCGAGCCCGAGGTCAAGTTCTGGGGTTTCTGACGGTTTCTGACCCGCACTGCGGCGACGACGTGGGCGTGGCCCGCGGGTGGTCGGTCCGCCAACCGCACGGATCCGTTCTCGCTTCGTGGCACGAGTGCTTGCGCGCCGGCATCCGTGTGGTTCTGCTGGCGGTCGACAACTTGTAGTCAGCAACAGCAGGTGAATCGATGACAGAAGATTCAGAAGTGACGATCGAGTTCAAGGGCCGCCACGACCACATCACGGAGCGCATGCAGGCGCACGCGGCCAAGAAGTTGGCGCGTTTGCATCGCTTCCACGATCGTCTGCTGCGGATCGAAGTGGTCGCCGACCACCCTCACAAGAATCCCGAGGTGGAGCTCATCGTGCATCTGCGGCGCGGTGCACCCATGGTCGCCAAAGAGCGCGGCACTTCGTTCTCGGGCACCATCGACCTGCTCGTCGACAAGATGGAAACCCAACTGCGCAAGCAGAAGGAGAAGAAGAAGGAGCACAAGGTGGCGGATGGCAAGGCGGTTCGCGGGGGCACTGCCGGGCGCGGCCGACGC
>JBDSBS010000052.1:0-2634 GCA_039921435.1 Planctomycetota bacterium
TTCGGTAGCACGCCGCCCTGCCAGGCGTACGCGGCGTGGCCGAAGCTGCGCGCCTGGGCGACCACGGTGTACGGCACATCCGCGCAGTCGGGAACGACGGCGAGGCCGCCGTCTGGCCACGAACCGAACCGCAGCTCGGCACCCGGTGCTGACTGCTCTGCGATCGCTTCGATCATGGCATGGGCGGGTTGGCCATCGACGTCGACGAGGCGAACGCGGATGCTGGAGCCAAGCTGCAGAACCGGGTTCCACTCGATCACATCGCCAGAACCCGCCGGCAGGGACTCGCGGCACGTGCGTTCGTGCGATGGGTCGGGTTCGCCGCGCTTTCGAGCAGACAAGTACAGCGTCCCGGGCGCCACACCCTGCAACTCGAACGTGCCGTCGGGGCCGCTGCGCGTCTCGGGCGCAGCAAACGACCGGCTCGGCACCATCTGGCCGGCGCTCAGCCGCAGTCCCGGTGGGTAGGCACGGGCCGCGACTGTGGCGCCGGCGACTGCTTCGCCTGTGCCGTCGCGCACGACCCCGTGCATGGTGACGCCGGGTGTCAACACCACGGCGAGTGTGCGCGTCTCCCCCGGTGGACACTCGACTTCACCAATCCAGAGGGCATGGCCGGCTGCGCGCACGGCCACGGGTCGTCGGCCCGGTTCGACGGCGTCGCAGCAGAAGGCTCCCGCGTTGTCGGTCGTCGCCACGTCGGGGCTCCAGTGCTCGCGGACATGGCCGGGCATCGGGTCCGGCGGCCAACTCTCGCCGATGGCGACGAGTGCTCTGGCGACGGGTTGGCCGTGCTCATCGGTCACGGAGCCGACGATCGAAGCGCCTGGGCGGCCCAGCTGTAGCTGCACCCGAACCGTGGTTGCGCCGTCGGTGTTCGCCACCGTCTCGAGGTCGACGAGGTTGGACGGTGCGTAGCCGCGGCCGAGCGCCCCGAGCGACCAGTGAGCATCGACCGAGCGCAGCGCGAAGCTGCCATCGGCGGCGCTGGTCGCGATCGAGCGGCCGCCGAGCCAGTCGCCGCGCCCCGAGGCCAAGAAGATGCGCGCGCCGGCGACCGGGCGCAGGCGCTCGTCGACGACGCTGCCCGTGACGTCGATGCCGCGCGGCAGCACGAACGGCACGACACTCTCGCGGCCGGCCTCGATCTCGGCGCTGGCTCCGCCGCCGCGATCGGACGTCAGCTGCACGGGGCCGGCATGCACCGGCTCGGCGCGCGCAATGCCTTCCTGGTTGGCGACGATGCGCGTCTCGCTGCGGTCGCGTTGCGGGTCGCCTTCGGCGCGGACCACGATCGCGACGCCGGGAGCAGTGGTGCCGTCATGCCAGAGCACCTGCACGGCGAGTGCACCATAGGACGCAAGGGCAGTGGCGGCGACCAGCGCTGGAACTGCGACCTCGCGCCGTTCCGACGGAGCGGCCGGTGGAACTTCCCCGGTGGCCGGCAACGGCTCGGCAGCGACCACCGGCGGTGGCGCCGGCGACGCTGTGGGGGCACCTTCGCTCGCGGACCATGCGAGCCCGGCACTGACCAGCACGAACAACAGCAGCGCGGTGGCGATGGCGATCTTCTTCTGCATGAACATGACTCCGGCCGCGAGCGCGGCGTTGATTCCCGTCATGGCCACGGGCTGTGCGAACGGCGACATCACGGCGAGCCATGCCTCGCGTCCGTAGCGGCTGTCGAGCCGTTGGCGCAACTGCTGCAGCGCGCGCCACAGACGCATCTTGACCGTGGCCACAGGAACGCCGACCTTCGCGGCGATGCGGGCGGGCGGCAGGTGCTCGTAGTAGCGCAGCCAGACCGTCGTGCGGTACGGCTCGGTGAGCGCTCGCACCGCGGCCAGGATGTCCTGTTGCAGTTCGATGCGCTGCGCGGTGTCGACCGGACAGCTGTCGCCACCGTCGAGGGCCTCTGAGCGCGCGGCGCGCTGCTCCCGGGATCGCCGCCGCCCTTCGGCGCGCCGCAGGTCGATCGCACAGCTCCTGACCACGGCGTGCAACCAGCCGGGCACCATCGAGCCCGAACGCGGCGGCCGCACGAGCGCCGTGACGCAGGCCTCCTGCACGGCGTCGTCGGCGAGGCAACGATCGCCGAGCAGGTCGTTGGCGAGGGCGCGCAGCGAATCGGCGTGGCGCGCAAACTCGTCCGTGGTCCAGGAAGACGGGGTCATGTGTGTGGCAACAGAACGTCGCCGCGCGTGGCGGAGACTACGCCATTCTCGCTTTTGCTGCGGTGCGGCGGTCGGGCGTCCGTGCGGCCGAACTAAACGGAACGCGCGGTGGGTTGACGCCGTACGCGAGGTGCGGGATGGTGTCGACGCGCGCAGTGCCTGCGCCGGTCGCGAACACGTCGCACCACAGAATCCTGAACCGTTCGCTGGCTCCGCGACGACTTGACCGCGACGTGAACGGAGTTCCCGACAATCCCGAAGTGCTGCTGCGCGAACGTGCGTGGCTGTGCGCGCTGGCGCGGCAGCTGGTGCGGCGCGGCGAAGTCGCCGACGAGGCCGCCAACGACGCGTTGAGCGCGGCGATGGTGCAGCCTTCACCATCGACCGCCGGGCCGCGCGGCTGGCTGGCGTCGATCCTGAAGAAGCAACTCGCCGGCCGGCGTCGTGCCGACCTGCGACG
>JBDSBS010000053.1:0-2723 GCA_039921435.1 Planctomycetota bacterium
TGCAGCCACCCCTCGATCGGCTCCGGCGGCGCGGCGGCCGGAACGCTGCGGGTGTCGGTGGCGAGTTCGGCTCCGCTGGGCGGCCGGGCAACGGCGGTGGTCAGCCCGTCCGGGCGGGACCGGGTCAGCGCCAACAACCATGCCGCCACGGCCCTCGGCGTGCAAGCACCGACGCCACCCGCGGCAAAGCAGTAACCCGGTTCCCGGTCAGCCGACCCCGAGCTCGCGGGCGATCAGCATGCGCTGCACCTCGGAGGTGCCCTCTCCGATTTCGAGCACCTTCGAGTCACGCCAATGCCGGGCCACCGGGTACTCGTTCATGAAGCCGTAACCGCCAAAGATCTGCGTGGCCTCGCGCGCGTTGGTCACCGCGACCTCGCTGGAGTAGAGCTTGGCGATCGACGACTGCTTCTTGAACGGCCGGCCCGCCAGCATCCGCGCCGCCGCATCGTAATAGGCCAGGCGGGCGGTGTGCGCGCGCATCTCCATGTCGGCGATCTTGAACTGAATCGCCTGAAAGGCACCGATGTTGCGGCCGAACGCCTGGCGTTCGGCCGCGTACTTCACCGATTCGTCGACGCACGCCTGAGCCAGGCCCGTGGCCAGCGCCGAGATCGCGATGCGGCCCTCGTCAAGGATCGACAGGAAGTTGGCATAGCCGCGGCCCTGCTCCCCGAGCAGGTTCTCCGCCGGCACGCGGACGTCACTGAACGACAGGCCGCGGGTGTCGGAGGCGTGCCAGCCCACCTTGGAGTACTTCGCCGACGCGGCGAAGCCGTCGATGGGCACAGGAACGAGGATCGAGGAGATCTCCTTGTGGCCGCCGTCGCGCTCCCCGGTGACGGCCGCGACGGTGACCAGTCGGGTGATGTCGGTCCCGCCGTTGGTGATGAAGGATTTGGAGCCGTTGATCACCCACTCGCCGCCATCGAGCCGGGCGGTCGTCCGCGTCGCGCCGGCATCGGAACCGCCACCGGCCTCGGTCAGCCCGAACGCGGCCAGCGTCTGACCGGCGCACAGATCGGGCAGCCACTGCTGCTTCTGCGCCTCCGTGCCGAAGCGGTAGATCGGCATGGCACAGAGTGACACGGCGGCCTCGAGCGTGATGGCGACGCTGGAGTCAGCCCGGGCCAGTTCCTCGAGCGCCAGGCACAGCGTGAAGTAGTCGCCGCCCATGCCGCCGTACTCCTCGGGGAACGGCAGGCCGAACAACCCCATCGCAGCCATCTGGGCGACCACGTCGTAGGGAAACTCGCCGCTCTCGTCGTAGCCGTGCGCCGTGGGCGCGACCACGCTACGTGCGAAGTCTTCGACGGTCTTGCGAAAGGTCTCCTGCTCTTCGTTGAGCTCGAAGTCAAGCATCCTGGCCATCCTTTTGCGGTCGATCCGCCAACGCCATCGTCGGCGGCTGTGGGGGTCAGAATTCGATGGTCGCACGTCGGCCTTTATTCTCGGCAGGTGCGCCTTCCCGAGTCGATCAGCCACCAATGGCGTGTGTTTGCCGCCGAGTTGAGCAAGTTCGGCGTCATCGGCGCCGTCAACACCGCCCTCGACTTCGTCATCTTCAACGTCCTGCACTTCGCGCTGGGTGTCGGGCTGCTGTCTGCACAGGCGGTGGCAATGGTCGTCGCCGCGACCAGTTCGTACTTCATGAACCGGCATTGGACCTTCGCCAAGCGGGCGCGGTCGGGCATGCGGCGCGAATACACGCTGTTCTTCCTGCTCAATCTGGTCGGGCTGCTGATCCTCGAGCTGTGCCTTGCGATTACGCACTACGGCCTGGGCCTGGACAGCGTCGCCGCGCTCAACGGCGCCAAAGTCGTCGGCCTGGTGCTGGGTACGGTGTTCCGCTTCTGGTCCTATCGGCGCTGGGTGTTCCTCGCCGACGGCCACCTCGCGGTCGAAGAACAACCGGACGACTCGCCCGAAGCCATCGTTGTCACCCCCACCAGTTGACGTCAGGCGTGCGCCCGGCCACTGTGTTCCGGTGACCCACGGCGTTACTGCTATCGACAGTCAGTCACTTCTGGAGCTCGCGGAATCCGCCCGGAGTTCCGGCGACTACGAGCGCGCCATTGCCTACGCGCAGCAGGCCGCAGACATGGCGGCCGTGCAAGGCGACAACTGCACGCACGCCCGCGCGCTGCGACTGCTCGGCAGCGCGCTGATCAGGATCGGAGCCTACGAGCGGTCAGCCAAGGCCTGCGACCTGGCGATCTCGATTCTCGAGGCGGTGAGCGACGAGGCGGGCGTCTGCGAGGTGCTGACCCAACAGGCGCAGGCCTACTCCTGCCTGGGACTGCAGGAGGAGGCGTTGACTGCACTCGGGGCCAGCCTGGAGGTCGCCCAGCGGCTGGGCAACAAGTCACTGTTGTTCTGGACCTCAAACCGGATCGGTGCGCTGCACTGCGACATGGCCGAATGGGAGCAGGCCGAGCCCTTCCTGCTGCATGCCTATGACCTGTCGACCAGCGAGGACCTCGGCAGCGAGGCGACGTTTTGCATCCTCAACAACTTGGCGTCGCACGTCCAGGGCTCGGTCAAGGAACTGCGCGAGGTCGGCGAGCACCCGTCCGCCGACGAGAGGCTGGGGGCCGGGTTGGAGTTTGCCCACGCGGCGGTCGAGGTGGCCCGCGAGGCCTCGCATCCCTATCGCGAGGCGATTTCGCTGGGCAACCTGTCGATGCTGCTCGGGTTGGCCGGGGAGTTCGACGAAGCTGCTG
>JBDSBS010000054.1:0-2566 GCA_039921435.1 Planctomycetota bacterium
AAGACGGCATGAACAAGACCATCGGTCAGCCGTGTGCGGGAAAATCGCACGCACGGTTGGAAAGGGGGGCTTGGTTGCTCGGGACTTGCTTCTTCAACAAGGCCCAGTAACCAAGCTCTACCAATGCCAGACCGTGATGGCGGAAGGCAGACTCGTGAAACGTCAGGGTAGAGTGCTGCGGGCCGCGGACTGTCGCGTCTTCATCCCCGGGCATCACGAAGGCTACATCGACTGGGCAACCTACGAGGAGAACCAGAGCAGGATGCGCCACAACCGTCATGGCTTCGAGGCCGACAAGTTCACAGCGTCGATCCGTTCCGGGCAGGGTCTGCTGGCCAGCATCCTGCGCTGCGGACGCTGCGGTCGACGGTTGCACGTCCACTACTGGGGCGCGCGCGGGACGAGTCCGCGCTACCTGTGCCGAGGCGAGTTCGACACCGGCGGCAAGCAATGCTTCTCCATCGGCGGCAGCGTCGATCGCAAGTTCAGCGAGGGGCTGTTGGCTGTGATCAGTCCGCTGGGAATGCGGGCGAGCCTGCAAGCTCTCGACCAGTGCTGCCAGGCGGACGACGAACGCGGCGCGGCGCTGCGGCTGCAGTTGAAGCAAGCCGAGTACGAGGCGGCGCGGGCATTCGAGCAGTACGACGAAGTCGATCCACGCAACCGTCTCGTCGCCACCGACCTCGAAGCACGCTGGAACAAGAAGCTCGAGGACGTGGGCAAGCTGAAGGCGTCGCTCGCCGAACTGGACGCCACCGTGCAGACGGCAACTCCTGAGGAGCGCGAGGCCATCCTGGCGCTCGGCGAGCAGTTCGAGCAGGTGTGGCACAGCGAGCGGTGCCCGGTCGAACTGAAGAAGAAGATCCTGCGGACGGTCATCGAGGAAGTGATCGTCAACCTGGACGACACCACGCAGATGCTCAGCTTCGTCATCCACTGGAAGGGTGGCAGCCACACGTGTCTCCAGATGCCGCGGCCCAGAGGAGGTGCTGGCGAGAAGACCGCGGACGAGGACATCGAGATCATCCGCAAGATGGCCGTGAGGTATGGTGATGCGGAGATCGCCAACGTGCTCAACCGCCTCGGCCGCCACACCGGGAAGGGAAAGCGGTGGAATCAGGACCGGGTGTCCAGTGCTCGCCAGAAGCACTTCATCCGCGGACAGAGCTGCGCGCTGATCGATCCGGCCGTGCTGAACATGAACGAGTCCGCGCGCCACTGCGGCGTGAGCGACACAACCATCCGGCGGCTCGTCGAGGCCTCTGTGCTACCCATGAAGCAAGTCGCTCCCTGGGCGCCGTGGGAGATCCTCCGCTCCGATCTCGAGTCGGAGCCGGTCCGGAAGATACTCGATCACCTCCGCGCGACCGGGAAGCTCGTGCTCGGGGGGGATCGTTTGGCTGGTCAACCCTCGCTTCCCTTCGAAAACCATGGAACCGACAATGCCAGGTATTCCCCCTGAGGGTTCAGCCGCAAGCCCGAATCGAGCTGCCGGCGCCACCGGCGCCCGCTACGCTTCGCGCTCCATCAAGGAAGATCCACAAGGAAGCTCCATGCGCATTCGAACTCTCGCTGTGCTCGCCACGCTCCTGTTCGTTCCCACCCTGGTTGCGCAAGAACGCGCCGCCGCCAAGAAGGTGCCGACCTTCGCCGAAGCGGTCGAGCAGGCCAAGAAGGCGGCCGAAGCCGAGAAGATCGGTGCGGCGATCACCGCGCTGCAGGCCGCGATCAAGGACCTGCAGAAGAAGCAGCGCGTCGCGGTGCTCGCCGCGTTGCCCAAGCCCGACGGTTGGCAGGTCAAGGACCAGGCGCCGGACGAGCAGGCGAACGAACTCGCCGCCGGCTTCCTCGGCATCGGCAACACGGTGGCCAGCGACTACACCAAGGGCGAGCAGAGCATGCGCGTCGAGGTGAACGCCAACTCGCCGATGTTTCAGATGCTCGCGATGCTGTTCAGCAACCCGGCGATGATCGAAGCGGACGGCGGCGAAGTCGTGAAGTACGGCGCGCACAAGGCCATCCTGAAGAAGAACGGCGACAAGGGTCAGGAGCTGCAGATCCTGATGCACGACATGCACCTGGTGAAGATCACGACCCAGGGTGTCGGCGCCGACGAGTTGCTGAAGATGTTCGACCAGGCCTTCGTCGACCGCCTCGAGAAGCCGCTGGGGAAGTAACGACGACGCGAGGGGCTCTGCCCGGCGTGCGAACGCCGCCGTGACGGGGCCGCAGCCCATGTGCTCGAGCTGACCGGAGCGGTGCACGGTGGTGGAGCGGTGGTGCAGCGAGGTCCGGGGCACGATCGCCGACGTGCGTCGACGGGTGGCGTCGGCAGGCAACTACTTCAAGACCGGCAACGCGAGCCAGCAAGTTCGTCCAGATCGACTACTACGTCTGGCGGCGCATCACGCGCATGCTGGGCAAGCAGCGTGGCTTTCACGGCCACCCGCTCGCCTGGCGCGTGTCGCAGCAACGGCGTGCCTGGCCGATGGCGAAACTGCGAGCCCGTGGCCTGCACAAGCTGCTCGGCACCATCCAATACCCAGGGAGCAAGACGGCATGAACA
>JBDSBS010000055.1:0-2830 GCA_039921435.1 Planctomycetota bacterium
CGCGCTTTCGTCCCGTCGCCGCGATCGTCGAGCCGGAACGTAGCCGCCTTCTCACCGCCGAGTTGGTGACCTACGCTCCGATGATGGCGCGCCGCTACTTCGCAAGACCCCTGCCACCACTCGGCCCGGCGACGCTGAGCCCCAACCTCGGCCATCACCTGGGACGTGTCGTGCGCACCGGACCCGGCGACGCCGTCGTGCTGTTCGACGGTGCAGGCAACGAAGTAAATGCGACGGTGCTCGAGGTGCGCGGCCGGGACGTTCTCGTCGAAATCGGCACGCCAGTGACGCACCTTCTGGGACGGTCCCCGCGCCTGGCGCTCGACGTCGCGTGTGCGCTGCCGAAGAACCCGCGCGCAGACTGGCTGTTCGAACACGGCACCGAAGCCGGCATTCGCAGCTTCCGTCCGATCCTGACCGAGCGCACCAATCGGCAGCACGAACGGCGCCAGCACTGGGAACGCATCCTCATCGCCGCGTGTGCGCAGTGTGATCGTTCGATCCTGCCGACGATAGAGCCCACCGTCACGCTCGACGAGCTGTGTGCCATGCCGCAGCCGGCCGCGCGCTTCGTTGCGACGCTCACGGAGACGGAACTCAGCGCCACCGCCGCCGACACCGCCCTGCTAGTCGTCGGGCCCGAGGGCGGTCTCACGGCTCGCGAAGTCGACCAACTCATCGATGCGGGTTTTGCACCGAGAAGCCTCGGGCCGCTGACGCTGCGCACCGAGACCGCGGTGCTGGCCGGCGCGACGCGGCTGCTGCAAACCCCAGCGAGCTGAGTCGGGCGTCGCCGCGACGCGGACGCGACGCCTGGCAACGCGCGAGTGCTGCGGCTCGTGCAGCAGCATTGCAGCGGCGTGCGCTGCGCGCCGCGAACGCAGCCCCTGCGAGGCACGGTTCCGGCCCGGAGGCCCACCACCCTCAGCGAGCCTTCACCCCGGCCGGCAAACGCACCACCACCTCGGGGTTGGGGCCCGGCGCGATCTCCAGCTGCTGCACGGAGAGCACGGTGAGGTCGCGCCATACCCTCAGCCGGTGTGCGCCCGGGGCACAGCGCTGCAGCACGAGCTTGCCTTCGGCGTCGACGGGCATCCAGCTGTTCGAGTACCCCAGGCGGACGTCGCGCCAAGCCTCGACTCGCACCCGATGCGCCACGGCGCCGTCCGCCGTGATCACGCGCACCGGGACTTCGCCCCAGCGTTCGAGACGCAACTCGAGTTCGATCTGCGCGCGGTCGGCCGTGAACCGCTTCGAGCGCGCGGCTGCCACTTCGCCGATCCAACGCCGGGTTGGCTGGCTAACGTCCACGGGCGTGACGAGAACGTCGCACGGCCAACCGCGCGACAGCGGCGAAGTGGTGAAGCGGTCGCCGTCGATCCGTACGGACACCTCGCCTCCGCCGAACGGCTGGCCATGCTCGTAGGTGATCACTTCGACGCGGTAGTCGCCGACCGGTTTGCCGTCGGCGCGTCGCACGGTGCCGCGCACGACACAACCGGCGAGATCAGCGTGCTCGATGCGCAGCACGACGTCGTCGCTGCCCGGCGCTATGCCGGGGTGCCGCACGCAGAGCCGCGATGCGGCCGTATCCGGCCAGGCGAGCACCGTCCAACTCGTTCCCGGATGCACCGTCAGCTCGAACTTGCCGTCATCGCCGGCTCGCACCCGCCGCACTTCCTGAAACTCGTCGATCCGGTTGGCCACCGTCGAGTAAATGCGAGGAACGCCCGTCTCCGCGCGAGCTCCGACCTCGACTCCAGCGAAGGGCGAACCGTCGCCGCGCACGACGCGACCGGCGATCGTCGTGCTCGCCAGCAGTTCGAGTCGCACTTCCGCGTGCGATCGCACCGCAGTCGTCTCGGCCCAGGCGAGCTGGCTGTTGGCGTGACCAGGAGCCTTGGCGACCAACTGGTAGCGCGCGTGCCGGCGCACGGACGCAACGAACCGCCCCTGCGCATTGGTCGTGGCCGTGACGTGTTCCCAGTCCGGCGCCTGCTGCGGATCATCGATATGGTACTCGCGCCACATCGAGACCTCGGCCGCTGCCACCGGTTTGCCTTCGAGATCGACGACGCTGCCGCCGAGCGTGATTGCACCTGGGAACACGAGCACGACCTCGGGGTCGTCGCTGTGGATCCGTGCAATTTCGTCGAACGACCTGACACCTTCTTGTTCGGCGTACATCTGGTAGCCAATTCCTCTCTGCACCGTCAGCGTGAAGCGCCCATCGTCGCCGGCCACCAACGACCCCGGCTCGAACGGCTCTCCCTGCTGGATGATGCTGCTGCCACTAGCGCTCACGACGACCTTGGCGCCTGCCGCCGGTGAACCATCCGCACGTTGCACGAAGCCACGCAACGTGATCTGCGGTTCGAGCACGAACTTCATCTCCGTAGCTCGCGTGTTCTCCAGCCCAAGGCGTCCAGTCCAACCCACGCCTGGTTTGGCGGCTGCGACCTCGACGCGTTCGACGTCGAACACTTCCTGCGCGTGCCCCGTCGCATCGGTGCGCAGCTCGGTGAGCGGCGCCGTCAGGTAGCCCGAGTACTTGCTGCCGCTCTCGTGCCGGAGACCAAACCCATCGGCAAGAACCCGCCGCGCTGCCCAGATCGTGACCGTGGCGCCGAACACCGGTTGCTCGAGTTCGTCGACGACGAAGAAGCGCGCGATCCACCTCGGCACGCGCAGTGGCGAGTCATCGAACGCCGGCGGCTTCGCCGTCTGCGTTGGTTCTGTGGCATTCGTCGGCTGGTCGACATGCGCGCGTTCGAGTGGCGTCGCTTCGTCAGGTTCGAGCGCCGCGACCAGAGATGCTGGCGACGCGAGG
>JBDSBS010000056.1:0-4742 GCA_039921435.1 Planctomycetota bacterium
CGGCAAAGCGCGCACGCCGTTCGGCAACCAGTTCTGGATCTTCACCGGCGCGGGCCGTGACGACCTCGGCGGGGTCCTTGGCCTTGCCGTCCTCGGCGTCGCTCATGAGGGCCATGCGCACCGGCAGGCGGCTGTTGACGAGTTCGCGCATGGCGCGTTCGGCCGCCTGCATGCCGGCTCGATCGCCGTCGAACATCAGCACGATGCCGTCCGTCGCATAGCGCTCGACGGTGCGGGCGTGGTCGGCTGTGAATGCCGTTCCGAGCGACGCAACGGCGCCCGGAAAGCCCGCCAGATGGCAGGCGATCACGTCGGTGTAGCCCTCCATGACGACGATGCGGCGCTGGCCCGCGAGTTTGGCGCGGTGCAGACCGAACAACACACGCCGTTTGCTGAAGAACGGCGACTCGGGCGAGTTCAGGTACTTGGGCGGCTTGTAATCGCCGTCGCCCTCGCTACCGGGTGCTCCGGGCACGAGCCGGCCGCCGAAGCCGACCGTGCGGCCGCGTTCATCTTCGATCGGAAACATGGCGCGCCCGGCGAAGATCTCACGGCCATTGCGTAGCAGGCCGGCTTGTTCGAGCACCTCGCGCGGCAGGCGCTTCTCGCCCGCGTGCTTCGACAGCACGCCTGGTACTGGATGGTAGCCAAGACGCCAAGGATCGATCGCCTCGGACAGGCCTCGCCCTTCGAGGTAGTCGCGCGTGAGACGCCCCTCAGGCGCCAGCAGCGCCCGCTGGAAGAACGACGCCACCTCGGCCAAAGCGTCGTAGGGATCGGGCCCCTTCTTCTCGGTGCCCCCCTTCTTGAAGACGCCCTCGAGCGAGAGGCCAACGCGGTCCGCGAGCACTTCCATCGCCTCGCGGAACGTGAAGCCATCGCGGTCCATGAGCCAGGTGAACACGTCGCCGGTCTTGCCGCAGCCAAAGCAGCGGAAGTGCTGGCTGTCGCGGAAGACCGTGAACGACGGCGAGTTCTCGGCGTGGAACGGGCACAACGCCACGAGGGTCCGGCCGCGCGGCTTGAGCGGCAGGTAGCTCTCGATCAGGGCGACCAGATCGGTCGCCTCCTTGATGCGCAGCTTGGCGTCCTCGAATCGGTCCATGCTCAGGGTCAGCGGATAACGGGGTGCATTGCACACGGTCCCAACCAAGGGCACGTGTCGCCAGACGGTGTGTGTCCGAAGCCTAACCGATACGGTGTGGCGAAAGAGCCACTCGCATCGTCGCTCGGGGCCGAGAAGGGTACCCCAGCCTGCGCCCTGCGGTGCGCTGCGATAGCCAAACCGACCTGGACGGCTGCGTGGGATGCCTGGTCAGCCCTGTATTGCTGCCAGAACCGCCCATGCCAACCGCCACACCTGACCTGGCCCAACCTCTGCAACCCAACGTGCGCACTGCCCTGCGGTATGGCGCCTCGATCGGCCCATCCTTGTCCGGGAAAGCTATGGTTAGTCCCGGGGACGCTGCGTGTTGTGGAATCGCTCCTTGTAGCATCCCGTTGGCAGCTGTCAAGCGGGCGGAAGCCGCTGAAGCGGAGGCTGTAGTGCCTGTGCCCGAACGGTGGTCCTCACCCGGCCGGTTCGCACGCAGCCCACCACCCGACCAGGGTCTCGGCACCGTGCTGTTCGGCGCGGCTCCGCGAGTCCGTCTCCCCCAACCGAGGCTGCTTCTTGCCAATCGCCGCGGCCGCGGCCGCCAGCGTCGTGCGAAGGACCTTGCGCCGCTGCTGGAACAACTGCCGCACGAAGACCCCGAACTCGCGCCGGGCCTCGCCGGTCGCCAAGACCGCCGGCGCGTCCGCACGTCGATCGAGCTGCAGCACCGACGAGACCACCTTCGGTCTGGGCCGGAACACCTGCGGCGCCACATCGCGCAGCACTTGCGCGCGATACACGGCCTGCACGTTCGCCGCGAGGCTGCCATACTCCCGTGTCCCCGGTCGCGCTGCGATGCGCTGCGCGAGTTCCTTCTGCACGAGCAGGACAGCGCGTTCGGGCAGCGGCTCGAGCGCCGTGAGCTCGGCCAACAGCGGGCCCGAGACCGAATACGGCAAGTTGGCGACGAAGAGGCAGCGGCCGCCGGCGGCCACAGCACTTCGCGCGGCCTCGCCGATCGCTGGCGCGAGCGTGCGACCGGGGCCGCTCAAGGCATCGGCTGCGACCCAGTGCACGTTGTCGTGCTCCGCCAACTCTTCGCGCGCGATCGTCAGCAGCCGGTCATCGATCTCGACGCCAACAACGCGCCCGGCGCGCACCGCCAGCTCGCGCGTCAAGAACCCGAGACCGACGCCGATCTCGACCACCGTGTCGGCCGCCGTCGGCCCCGCACAGTCGGCGATCCACCGATGCAGAGAAGGATCGAGCAGGAAGTTCTGTCCCAGCGTGCTGCTCGGCTTGAAGCCGATCGCCGCCATACGCTTTAGGTAGCGTTGGAACGGATCCCGCTCGGCCATACTCAGCGCCCGCCGGAGGCCGAGTCATTCACACCGTCGATCTCTTCGCGCAGCGCGCGACCGACTGGCCCGAGCCGACCCTCGCCCACCTGCAGCTGCACATCTGGCCACACTGCCGCCAGCGCCGCGCGGTGCCGACCGCGACGCACGAACCGGCGCACCTGCTCGAGGTCCTGCGGGCGCGCCGCGACGCCCGGAGCGAGCAACGCAAGCAGCAGCTCGCGCGGCGTCGCATAGAGCCGTAGCCCCGTTCGCTCGCGTCGAGCCCCTGCCGGCGTGAGCTCGGCCGTGCTCTCCATCCGACTCTGGAAGTCGGCGCCGACGACCTCGCGCGGCACCACATCCCCGGCAGCCGCCGCGGCGACAATCAGCGGCAGAACGCCGCCAGGCAGCTGCCAGACCGCGAGGGCCGGTGTGCGCAAAGCCTGTCGACGACCGCTAGCGCACGATCCTGGCAGGTCGAGCGATCGCCAAAGAAGGTCCATGCCCAGAGGTTCGCTGGTGCACCAGCTCCACGGCACTGACTCCGTCCACTCGCTGACATTGCCGATGAGGTCGTAGGGCTGGTCCGCTCCGGCGCGTCGACCTGATTCGAACGTGCCGACCGGCAACGGCTCGCCAAACCCCAGGTCCGCCGTGTTGGCGCGCGTCGCATCCTCGCGACCGCCCCATGGGAACCGGCTCCGACCGTCGCCGGTCGCCGCGAGGGACCACTCTTCGCTGCGCGGTAGGCGCGCAAAGCGCCACCGTGCGAACGCGCGGGCTTGTTTGAGGTCGATGCCACCCACGGGCTCCGCTGGCTCGCCGCCGAGCCGGGCCGAATTCGCGTCGACGGCGCGCCCCGCGGCCGAGGCCGCAAATTCAGTCCAATCGCCGCGCGTGACCTCGAAGCGGTCGACGAACAGGGCAACCCCGTTGCCGCCGTCCGAACGTTCGAACAACACGAAGTCGCGCAACGACCCGAAGCGGCCCGAGCGCGGCGGGGTGCCCACCGTGTCGATCGCGTTGCCACCACAGGACCCCAACACCAGTGCGCAGGCGAGCAACGGACCGCGCCGCTTACCGCCGCGCGTAGTGCACACCAAGGTCTCGGCGGCGCCGCGGCTCACCGATCCAACATGAGGATCTCGACGCGCCGGTTCTTCTGCCGCGCGGCTTCGTCCGCACCCTCGACGGCCGGACGGAACTCACCGAAGCCCGCGACGCCAACAAGGTCTGCCTTGATGCCGCCGGTGTGGATCAAGTAGTCGGCGACAGCCATCGAGCGTTCGACCGAGAGGCGCAGGTTGGTACCCCACTGGCTGCGCTGGATCGGCGTGTCGTCCGTGTGGCCATCGACGCGGACACGGCGGCCAGCCAGTGAGCTGACGAGCTCCGCCAGTGTGCGCTTGCCTTGTTCGGAGAGTGCGTTCTGGCCCGGCGAGAACAACACACCACCGGCGACGCGGAAGGCGTAGCCCTCGGCCGTCGAGACGAGCTCGACACCGCTGACCGCCGCCGGCGTACCGGCGCCATACTTGGCGAGCAAATCGCCGAGCTTCTTCTTCTGCTCGTCGATCCACGCGGCGTCCGCCGCGCGCGTGCCGAGGTCGCGGACTTCGGCGCGCAGGCGATCGTTTTCGGGGCCCAAGACCATCTGGGCCTTCCGCAGCCCATCGATCTCGGCCCGCAAGGCATCATTGGCGCCCAAGGCGCGACGGTGTGTTTCTGGACTGACGCAAGCGGCCGACGCCAGCAGCGTGGCCAAGATCAAGGTGTACTTCATGGAATGCCCCCTCGCGTTCTCGATTGGGTGCTGGCCCGACCGACCGGAGGCCGAGCCCAGCGCGGGGACGGTAGCCAACTACGCCGCCAAATGCCATGGCTTACGACGCCCAAAGGACCGCGGATCCATGGCCGCATTCGGACATCGTGATCGCGGCGATCGCCTCTCCGCGCACCGCCCGGGGCAGCCGCACATCCGCCCATCGTGCAAAAGCACCAGGCAGCCGCACTCGTGCAGCCGCCGATCGGCGCGGCTCGATGGACTACTTGGCCTTCTCAGCCCACGCCGAAGTGAACATGCTGTCCTTCGTGTCCGACTCTTGCGAAACGTTGTAGATGATGAAGCAGCCCCAGATCATCACCAGGCAGCCCAAGATGCCGACCGCGGTGACCCAGCCGGGGTCGCTGCTCGCAGCAGCAGCGACGACGACGGGGGCGCTTCGACTCGCGCGCGCGGTCGAACCGCGGCGAGGCTTGCTATCTTCCTCGTCGTCTTCGGCGAGCAGCGTGTCTTCGTCGGAAAT
>JBDSBS010000057.1:0-9046 GCA_039921435.1 Planctomycetota bacterium
TGCGCGTCTGTCGCGCGCCCTCGCCATCAAGGCGAGCTTCGATGATGTGTGTGACGATGGACGAGTCGATCACCTCGTCGGGGGGTTCATCTCGCGGATGACGGCCCCACGCTGCTCGCTGAGCACCAGCACCGCGTAGCACTCGGCCCCGGCGTTGGGGTCGTTGGACAGCGACGCGTAGTCGAAGCGGCCGCGCAGGTCGGTGTAGCCGTCCTTGTGGAAGCGCACCTGGCCGTTTTGCAGCTTGGCGAAGACCTTGACGTAGGTCTTCGGCAAGGGCTTGTCGCCGGTGGGTTCGCTGACGGCGACTTGGCCGTACGACTCGAGGAAGCGTACGTGCAGGGCGTTGGCGAAGAACTGGCGCGAACGCACGAGGCCCGCGGCGCGCACTTCGACGAGCACGTTCTTCTGCTGGAACTGTGCTGGCAGCGCGAACGTGAGTTGCGTCTGCGCTTTCTCGAGCTGCTTCACCTCGCGCAGATTGGGCTGCACGAACGCGGCCGACGTGCCGTTGGGATCGGCGAACGGTTGCGCCGAGAACGCGAACTCGACGTCGAGTTCGTAGTAGCGCACCTCACACTGTTCGAGGTTGCGGTAGGCGAGTTGCACAGTGCTGCCTTCGCCGGCGAGTTCGATCGCTGGGGCCGTCGCCGCGAGCGAATCGGGCGTGGCCTCGTCGCCGGTCGCTGGGCGCTTGCCTTCGGCTTCGTCGAGCTGCGCGATCACGTCCGAGAAGCGCTTCTGCCAGTGCGGCACCGCATACGTGGCGTAGCGCGAAGCGGTGCTGCGCGCCTTCTGCACGTCGCCCGTGAAGAAGCACAAGTATGCCTGCAAGTAGTCGTACTGCACCTTGGCCGCGACCTTCGCCGCGTCGATGCGCGCAAAGCTCGCGAGCGCATCCTCGACGCGGTCCTGCAGCAGCAGGTAGTAGGTCACCGTCATCCAATCCTCGCTGTCGAGCTGCGGGCGGTAGCCCAGCAGGTTCATGAGCGAGCCGTACTGGCGGGCCAGGTCGGCGTTGCCGATGACGCGCTGGCTGCCCATGCGGTGGGCGCGCGCGTGCACCAGCGGATCGAGCTCGACGAGCTGGAACTGCCGCCGTTCGACGGGATCGATCGTGACGAGCGTCGACTCGAGCCAGGCGCCGCAGGCTTGCAGGAAGCTGTCGGCGTGTTGCAGATACTCGCGCGTGGCTGAGGCATCGCGGTGCAGGATGCCGTACGACCACAGCGTGTCGTCGTAGACGTGGCGGGTGCGCAGCTTCGTCAGCAAGGTACTGAAGAACTCGCGGTCCTTCATGCGCCAGGCGACGCGCGACAGGTCGAGTCGCTGGATGTTGCTCGCGTCGAGGTAGCCGATCACTTCGGCAGCAGTGCCCTGTTGCGAGACGTGTTCCCAGGACGTCGTGTCGACCTTGCTGAGTTCGGTGACGACCTTGAGCGTGCGCGCCTCGGCGTTGGCGGCGAGCTTGCCTTTCTCGGCAGCGTGTGCTGGGTAGTGCGCGAAGGAATTAGCGGCCGGGAAGTAGAACGCGTACTCGATGGTCTGCGTGCCGTACGGCTCGAGCTCGACGGCCCTGCCCTTGGTCCAGAAGCCCTTCTGCACGGGAATGGCACCCGCGGGCACCTGCAGCAGTACCTCGATCGTGCGCTTGCTCGAGGTTGGGTTCGTGATCACGACCTGGCAACCGTAGGCCACACCAACCAAGAACTCATCCCCATCACCGGCACCGACGAACGCATCGCGCCGTTCGCCGTTCTCGAAGCGGTAGCGATCGTCGAGGCGGAAGAAGTTCTCGCCGAGCAGCAGCGGCGGCAGGTCCGTCGCCTTCTCGGTGTTGGTGACTTCCTTGCGCACGAGCAGCAGCGGCGTCGCGGCGCGCAGCGTGCGCTTGTCGCCATCGGCCGTGATCTCGTGCTTGCCGGCTTCGAACGGCAGGTCGAGCACCGACAGCGCGAACATCATCTCGAGGAAGCTGCCACTGGCCTCGGCGATCGCTGACGACACGAACGGCTGCCCGGCCGGTGCGGTCGCGTAGTCGACCCAAAAGTGGTTGGGCGCGACCACGTCGGGCGTCGTGTTCTCGATGCGGCGCTGCCAGTAGTTGTGCTCGACGAGTAGCTTGCTCGGTTCGACGGCGCGGAAGAGGTGGCGTGCCTTGCCGCGGCGCTCCAGATCCTGTCCGAGACCGACGGCACTGTTCCATTGGTTGCTGTCGAAGGCCGACTCCTTGTCGACCTCGGCGAGCTTCTTGGCGTCCTTATCTTTGGCCTGCTCGCGCGCGACCTCGCGGCGCGATTCCAGGGCGTCCAGATCGAGCCCGGCGCGGTCTCTCACCGGAGCCTTTTCCGCGGGAGCTTGCGTGGCAGGCACATTCTTGCCCAGGACGAGGCCCGCGCGAAGTTGCTCCACTGCGCCGTCGGCGACGGTCTCATCGAGGGCGCGGCTGTGCAGGGCCAGGCGGAACAGCTCCTCGAGACGCTCGCGCGCGATGGGCCGCAGCTCGAGCTGCTCGCGCACGAGTCGCGCCACGGCCGACCGCTGCTCACCGCTGAGCCGCTGCGCCAACAGGATCTTCTCGATCAGGTTGCACTGCGCGAACGCCCAAGGCTCGAGGTACCCGGTGAGATCCAAGCCGAGCAGCCAATGGTCGAGGAACGTCTTGTCGACCTTGTTGGCGAGGAACGGCTTGACGACAGCCGCGAAGAACGCGGGGTCCTTCTGGTGCAAGAAGAAGTGCAGCTCGTGGCAAGCGTACTGGCTGTAGAGCTGCCGCTTCTCCGCGGGCGTGAACTGCGGCCAACGCAGCACGAACGCAAACTGCAAAAGAGCCGGGTCCTTGCTGATCGCGGTCATCACCCGGTAGACACCGGCCAGCGAGTCGAAGATCTCGAGCTCGGTCGCCGCGGCGTCGCCGAGTACGGCCGTGCCGCCGCCGGCGACGAACTGGATGCGTTGCTGCTCGGTGAAGTGCTGAGTGCCGTCGAGCGCGTTCCGCAGTTGCCGGGCGCGCGGCCGCAGCGGCTGCTCCTGGCGAACGACCGTGTCGTAGAGCGCCTGATCGCCGTCGAGAGCGAGCACGTGCACGAGCTGTCCTTCGCCGAGCTCGGCGAGCTTGACGCGCACGATGCCATTCTGGTCCGGCGTGAGGTTGTGCAGCGTGGTGGCACCACGCGGCAGGTAGTCGAGGTTGGCGATGGTGCCCGGTTCGACGAAAGCGCTGCCTCTCCGGTAGCTGACCGAGCCATCGGGACGCGCGTCGCCCGGCATGCGGTCGCTCGGGCCCTTGTAGGCTCCGCCCTTTTTGCCACCCAAGCCGAGTGCCTCGTTCTTCGAGTTGTCGTCGATGCTCCAGGGATTCAGAAGTTGGCTCGGTCGGTGCAGCATGTTGCCCGCAAACCTGGTCTGGAAGCGACGCTCGAGCACGTAGCGGTATTCGTCGCCGAGGTTGCGCCCGGACTGGTAGCTGCTCTCGGCGCGGTCCGCGCCGAACGCCAAAGGCAACGGAGCCGGTGCGCCTTGCAGGTCGGGCAGCAATTCGAACGCCGGCTGGAACCGTGTCGCCGCGATGTGCACGCGCGTGCCGGGAGTGGCGTTGGCGAGGCGCACGACCAGTTCGCCGTCGGCGGTCTCGACGCTGCGCAGGTGCAGCGGCTTGTTCGGGCTCGCCTCCAGCATCAGGGTGCTGCCGATCAGCCATTCGCCATCGCGGGCGCCTTGGGTCATGCGAACCGGGATCTCGACGCCCGCCTCGTGCAGCCGCAGCCGGTAATCACCGGCCGCGAGGTCGCGCAGCTCGAGAAATCCGTTGGCCAGCGCCAGGTGCGAGAACTCATCGTGTTCGTGGCCGAGCAGCGAGAACTCGGCGCGCGAGGCCGTCGTGGCCTTGCCCTGGTAGGGCAAGCGCAACGTGTCGCCGACGCGACCGTGCAGGACCGTGGGCAGGCGGCAATGTGCACTGTGCAACGCGAGGCCGACGCGCGCGCCGGCCTGGTCGAACGCGAGTGATTCGATGTCCGACAGCGGGCCGAGCTCGATGCGGCCGTTGGCGTCGGTCTGCAGCGGGGTCGTGACCTCGGTGCGGTAGTCGCGGTGCTTGAATTGCAGCGTCAGCATCTGCCCACCTCTGGGCTCGCCGTTCTTGCCGCGCACCTCGAGTGCGTAACCGTCCGCGGTCTGCACGAGCATGGCGCTGCCGGTCGCCGGCGTCGCATCGACGCCGTTGACCTCGAATGCCACAGCGTCGCTCGCCAGCTCGACGTCCTTGCCGGCGAGGTCCTTCAGCTTGCCGCGCAGTGTCACCTGCAGGGATCGCAGTCGCTCGGGCACGGTGAACTCGTGCACCAACTCGCGGCCATCGGTGAGTGCGAGGTCGCGCACTTCCTGCGGCATATGCACGCCGTCGAGATCGGTCGCGGTGATGACGAGCACCGGTTCCTGCAGCAGCTTGACGGACACGTCCCGCTCGGCCAGACGCAGCTGCGGTCGCAGCACAAGACGGGCCTTCTGGCCCGCGACCAACGCTTCGCGATCGACGTGCGCGTTGCCGCGCAGCGAGTACGACTCGGCGCGGTGCGTGAAGACGGCCAAGGTCGAACGGTTGCCCTGCCGCAGCACGACCTTCTTCTGGCCCGGATCCGTCGAGAACGGCACGAGGATCTCCCCTCCTTCGTCGGCGGTGTACTCGCGGCCGCCGAGCCAGAGACTCGCTCCGTTCTGCTGTAGGCCCGCTTCGTCATAGACGCGGAAGAGTTGCCCGCCAGCACTCGTGCGTTCGACGTAGCGCAGGTTGCCCTTGTGGACCACGGCGCGGCTGCTGATGCCGTTGCCGACCAGTTCGACGACGTAGGTGCCCGGTTCGCGCAGCATCGGCAGTTCGAACGTGCGGCGCACGCGGCGCCGCGGCGGCTCGCTGTAGGTGAAGGTCTGTTCCGAGTTGGCGACGACGCCGTCGAGTGCGATGGTGGCAGAGACCTCGCGCTGCATTTCGGTGTGGTAGCGATAGCTATCGATCGCAAAGACCTTGAGCAACAGCGTCGGCACGTTCTTGGTGTCCACCTCGAGCGTCACCGCGTCGCCGGATCCGTAGAGCGTACGCTGTGTCTTTGGAAACGTGATCTCGACGCGCTTGTCGATCTGTGCGAGTTGTTGCGGGTCCGCGAGCAGCGAGTGCCAACGCTCCATGTCGCCATCACCGAGCAGGATCTTGGTCTCGGCGAGCACGCTCGTCAGCCAGCGGGCATCGAGGTACTCCGAGTATGCGTCGATGCTGTCCTCGCGCGCGAAGAACTGCTCGAGGCAGGTTCGCACGAGCGAGGTGTCGTCGGCGATCGGCGGCAGCAGGGTAGGGAAGCCGAGGTTGCCATCGACGAACTCGTCGCCGCGCGCATGCTGGCGCAATCGTTCGGAGGCGATGCCGCTGCGGCGCGGCAGGCGGATGTAGCTCAGGAAGCGCTGCTTGTCGGCCTGGCCCTGGGTCAGGTCGTGCGCAAGCCAGTGAAACAGCACGTGCGCCTTGAGCGAGTTGAACGCCGGCGTCAGGCGCTGGGCGAACTCCCACAAGCGGGCGAGCTGTGCTGTACGCGCCGCCGCGTCCCGCGGCCAGCTGCCGTCCGGGCTCGGTTGCAGGCGCACGAGGTAGGCGTTGACGAACCTGCCGTCCTGCAGCAGCTGCGGCCGTAGCCGCGCGCACTCGTCGAGCTGCTCGCGGCGCAGTTCGTTGTGGATCGGCAGCGAGCCAAAGCCCTGGCTGCTGCGCGTCGCGAGGTCGCGCACGATGAGCGCCGGCAGGTTGGCGATGTCGGGGCGATCGAGGCGGGTCAACAAACTGCGCAGTTGCGACTCACGCAGGTTGGTCGAGGCCAGGGCCGGCAGCGCGCGTTCCGCAAAGCCGTCGACGGTGTCGGTGTCGCGTGCGAGTGCGGCGGCGGTCAGCGTGGCCGGCGAGAGAAGGGCAGGATCGAGGCGGGTCGGCAGTTCGCTGCGTGCGCCGGGAAGCACGCGTTGGTGGTTCCACGAGAGGTCGAGGCGCTGGCGCAGGAAGTCGAAAGTACGTTCGCCGTTCTGGCCGAAGCTCAGCAGCGCCTCGCGGTTCTCGATCTCGAGCACGCGCGACGACCGGCCGTGGCGGTCGATCCAGGTGGCGAGCAGCGTGCGAATGGCAGCGAAGTCGCGTGCGTCGAGCCGTTCTCGGCAGCTGTAGTAGTACCAGTCTTCCGTGCCGGGGATCAGCGTCGCGATGGCCTTGCTGCGGTCGGTGGACAGCGCGTAGGTCTCTTCGAAGCCGATCGGAGTGCCTTGCGCCATCAAGGCGGCGGAAAGGGCGGCAAAGGCGAGGATAAGAGGGGCTTGACGGCGAGTGTTCGTGCGTTGCATCGAGAGGATCCGGGCGGTTTGGACGACGAACGGGGGCGGGCGGTGCCGGCTCAGTTCGATTGTGCCGCGGTGGATGCGCGAAACGGTCATGAACGGGGAATCAGGCGATCGCGGCGGCGGGCGGCGCACGAATGCTGCCGCCGCGAGTTGGTTCCAAAGGATCCGTGGCGAAGGCGACGTTGCGCGTCACTGCACCACGACGGAGCGCATCGCCGTGAACCGCGTCGGACCGGGCGCCTGCTCCGCAACTGCTTGCAGATGCAGGCCTATTCCGACGAGCTGCGGGAGCGGCGGCACCAACAGCGTGAATGCAACATTGCCGAACTGGGCTCGGGCGACACCCTCGTTCAACAGGTAGCCGGAACCGAGGTTGAGCACAGCTCGCCAAGGCCAGGCACCACCACCGGCGTCGGCAGCGACGCTAGCGCGATCGCCAGCCGACAGGTGTGATCCAGCGTCGCGTAGTCCGGTTCGCTCCACACCGCGAAGGCCCAAGGCTGTCCGACGACGGGCGTTTCCGAGTCCAGGTCGCGATGCCGATTCATGAGCACGGTGTTGGCCAGCAGACCGCCGAACGCCTGGGGCACCAGCAGGTCGCAATCGCCGTCACGATCGAGGTCGGCCGCGTAGACGCAGGAACCGCGGGCCAGCATTGGCGCCGGCGATCAGGTCGACGTCACCGTCGCCGTCGAAGTCGGCGACCACCAGTTGCGAGTGATTCGTCGCGGTCGACGGTAGGTTGGCGCTGGCGTCGGCGAATACGCCGATACCGTTGTTGCGCAGCAGGCGCGACTGCCGCGCAGCGTCACCTGCAGGGACCGCAGTCGCTCGGGCACCCGCCTTCGCCGATCTCCTCGAGCCGCTGTAGGCATGGATGAGCTGGCCCGCGCGCTCGTCGCCAGGCTCATCGCCAGGTTGGCCATCGCTCTTGCCGGGGCTCGCAGGGTCCGCGGTCGGCGCATGCGAGGCGAGCAGCGAGTGCACTTTGCGCAGCAAGGCGTGATCACCGCCACACTGCGCCTGCAAGAACGCCTCGCGCTGGTCGGGCGGCAGGGCCGAGGCGGCCGAGAACAGCTCCTTGGTGCGCTGCCAACTCAGGTCGGGCATGACGGGCTCCGGCGGGACAGTAGGGCTGGGCGGCGAGATGTCGATGCAGGCGCGCCGCAATGGAGCCTCAAGGGACGTTTGGGCACGGCCGGGGCAACTTTGTGTTCACACTTTTGGCCGGGCGTAGGTCGCGAGGTTGCGTTCGGCGACGCGGTTCCATGCTGAGTGTCGCGACCCTTCGCGAACCACTCTGCTGCCGGCCTGAGCTTGTCGTGAGGTGCTGAGCGAACGCGCGCTATCGTGCTGCGCGCTGCGGCACGCCAGCGGCAGCATCCCTTCGCCATGATGCACGTCCCCACGTTCCTCGGCCGCTCCGCGCGCCGCCTGCTCACCGCCTCGATCCTGCCGCTGCTGCTCACCGCGCAGGAATCGCCCCAGCCGCCGCCCCAGCCGCCGCCCGACGGCAAGCCCGCGGCACCTGCTCCCGAGCGCCGCCGCCGGCCCGAGTGGAAGCCTTCTCTCTCGTTGCCCAAGGACCTGTGGACCGACGTCACGGCGTCGACGATCGGCGAGACCGCCGAGTGGACCAACAAGGTCGAAGTGGCCGACATCGATGGCGACGGCCGCCCCGACATGTTGTTCGCCAATGGCGGCGACTATGACACGCCGGCCCCGCCGGTCGCGAGTCGTGTGTTCTTGAACCGCGGTGCGGGCAAGCCGTTCGTCGAAGCGACCAAGCAGGTGTTTGGCGACGCACTGTTCTTGGCGCGTGTCATCAAGGTGCGCGACGTGAATGGCGATGGCATCGCCGACGTGTTTGTCGGCACGACGTTCCAGACGCAGAGTCGGCTGTTTCTCGGCACGGGCAACGGCGCGTTCCGCGATGCGACCGCGAGCAACCTGCCAGCGATGCCGCTCTCGGTCGGTGACGCCGAGTTTGGCGATGTCGACGGCGACGGCGACCTCGACCTCGTGCTCGCCGAATGGGGGGCCGGTTCGCCGATGAAGAACGAGGGCGGGCGCACGCGGCTGTGGCGCAACGACGGCGGCGTGTTCACCGACGTGACCGACGCTTGCCTGCCCGACGTCAAGGTGCGCTTCTCGTGGGAGCTCGAACTCGTCGACGTCGACAACGACTTCGACCTGGATCTGCTCGTCAGCAGCAAGCGTTCGTCGGGCTCGTTCCTGTTCCTCAACGACGGCACGGGCAAGTTCGTCGATGTCGCGAAGGAGCGCCTGCCGCAGTTCACCAACAACTACGAGTTCGAGGCGATGGACATCGACAGCGACGGTTGGCTCGACTTGCTGACGATCAACGACGGCGTTGGCGAACAGCGGTTCTGCGAGCACATCTTTCGCGGCGACGGCAAGGGCGGCTTCGAAGACGCGACGGAGCGCTTGTGGCCCAAGGCCGACAACCCGCGCTTCGACGACAACATGATCGCGTTCCTCGACTACGACTCGGACGGCGACGCGGACTTTCTGATCGGGTCACTCGACGGGCCCGATCGGCTGCTCGTCAACGACGGCAAGGGGCACTTCGCGGCGGGTGCGCCCGTGTTCGAAGGGGACCCGACCAACGGTACGCTGGGCATCGCGCTGGCGGATCTCGACGGCGATGGGC
>JBDSBS010000058.1:0-3829 GCA_039921435.1 Planctomycetota bacterium
ACCGGAAGCCAGCTGCTGCGAGTTGGCCGTCGACCATCAACAGGCCGGCAATGTGGCGACCGGTCGGCATCACGATGTGGTGGTCACCCAGAAGTTCGCTGCGCAGCTCGGTGCGCAGTTGCCGGCCGATGGCGCGCACGAGCAGGCCGCCGGGTCCGCGCACATAGCCGAACGAGGTGCGACCTGCGTGGTCCGTGCGACGTTCGGAAACGGCACCGTCGTTGGCCCAGCAGTGCACGGTGGCCGCGGCGATCGGAGCGCCGGCGTCGTCGACGACCTGTACTTCGCAGGTCTCGGTGTGCGGGAGCACGGCGGGCACGCGACGGTTCCCGGCTGGCTGCTCGGTTTCGGTGTTGCGCTCGGCAACGACCGCTGGAGCAGCGGCTGGCGGCGTCGGACCAGTTGCGACCGACAAGGCGGCCTGCTCGGCGCGCGGCCAGAACCAGAACGCCGTGGCGGTGAGTACGCAGACGGCAACGAGCACTGTGTTCTTCATGACAAGGGTCGACAGGACCAGAGTTGGCGCTGTGCATGTGAGCCATCCCGCCGTGGCAAACGCCGTGGCCCACGCGCCGCGATCGCCAAACTCCGCGTCGAGCTTCTGCCGCAGCATCGCGAGCCCGCGGTGCAGCTGCTGGCGCACGACTTCGCTGCTGCGGCCGGCCTCCTGCGCGATCGCCCGCGGTGAGCGTTCGTCGAAGAAGCGCAGCGTCAGCACCGTTCGGTACGGCTCGGGCAGGCTCAGCACAGCGTCGGTCAAGCGCCGGTGCAGATGCAACCGGTCCGCCGTACGCTGGGCGCGGTTGTCGCCTTCGGGTCCGGCGCCGAGCGCTTCGCGCCGGGCACGTTCTTGGTGCTCGCGCCGCTGCTTGCCGGCCAGCCGCCGGGTCACGGCGACGAGCCATGCTCGCAGGCTCTGCGGCGAACGCTGCTGCTGCAGCGCGGCCGCCAGCACTTCTTGCGCGACATCGTGCGCGAGGTCCTCCTGGCGCACCAAGGCGCGAGCCAGGCGGTGCACGAAGCTCGCCTCGGCGAGCAGCACTCGAGGGTCGATGGGGGAAGGGGAATGCACGCGCAGCAGGAGTGTGTCGACGCGGCGTATCGTGACAAGAAGCTCGAGAGTTTCAGTCGGGCGAGCGCAGCTCGTGCGCGCACGCCGAGAGGCGGGCCGCGGCTGGTCGATTCGCCACGTTGGGCCTGCTGCTTCCGCACGCCCAATAGCAGCGAAACATCGATCTGTAAGGACCGGACCGCAGCCGCGCGCTGTCAGTCAGGGGCGATCAACTTCAACATCCTCATTCGCATCGTCGAGCAGGACATTGCTGTCGACGAGGATGCCCGTTGTGCGCCTCGACCATCAACGCGAGGATCTCGTCAGTGCTCAGCCGCTCTCAAGCACCGCGCACACGGCGCTGCACTTCGGCGAGTGGCGGCACGCCCCACTTGGCGCGCTCGCTGTCGGTCGTGCCTGGATCGACGGACCACAGGTCGAGCCTGCCTTCGCTCCACACCAGCTGCGTGCCGAACTTCTGCGGTGCCCCAGCGAGTCGCCGCAGGCGATCATAGGCGGTCGCCGCGAGCAAGCGCGCGCGGGGTTCGCTCGCCATCGCCGCGAGCGCCAGGTGCTGGGCCGCTTCGACCTCGGCCTTTTCGTCGCTGTAGATCAGCACCGTGCCGGCCGCGAACTGCTCCGAGCCCGTGCGCAGGACTTTGCTCGCGAACATCGCCATCACGGCCTGGCGCCGCGCCACAGCCGAAGCACTCTGGTGGTCGGTTTCGGCATCACTCTCGGCGACGAGGCGCGCCAGCTCGGAATCGGGCGCAGTCATGGCGCTACCGCAGCAGCGGCAGGATCGCCGCCGCGAGCTTCTTCGCAAGCGCCGCAGGTTCGTCCGCTTCGTCCGCGACGACGACCGGCACGCCATCGTGCGATGCCGCCTGCAGCACGGCGAGCAGTTCACCCGGCAAGCCCACCTCGGTGAAGAGCACGAGCGAGCAGCCGTTGGCAGCACAATGCGCGCGAGCAGCCTTCAGTGTCGCCTCGAGGACGCCCGCATTCGACCGCGGCAAACCGGTCGCTTCGTCAATGGCCGCCTCGTCGCGCGGCACGCCGAGCACGATCACCTTCGGTCGGTAGCGCGTGTAGAACGCCGTGAACATGCGCCACTGTTGTTGCGCGTGGCCATCGGCAGTCGGCAGACACGGCACGGCTATGGGCTTCTGCAGGGCTGCCCGCAGTTCGCCGCGCAACAATGGTTCGACGTGCACCTCGGGAGCGAGGTTGCGGCCATAGAGCAGCTGGCCACCGAGCAGGAAGACGCGCGGTTCGTTCGAGGTCGGATCGTGCACTTCGAAGGGTCCGCGCACGAGCTGGGCGTGCGCTTCACTCACCGTATTGCCGGCGCGCGGCCCGAAGACGCTGTCGAGCCCCGGGTCGTCGAATCGCAGGTCTTTGCGCGCGTCCTGCACGACGAGGCCCCACGCTCCACCAACCAGCGCAATGCAGAGCGCCGCCAGCCAGCCGTTCCGCCACCGCGACGCGAGCAGCAGCACGGCGGCGAACACGCTGGCACCACCGAGCAACCCGAGCAGGGCCGAAGGCGGTGGGAAAAGAAGAGCCTGAGCGAAGACCGGTTCCCCGCGCAGCAACCAGACGGAGCCCGCGAGCCAGACGCCGAGTACCACCATGCGAAACCATCCCGCACGCGACGCCGCGCCTGCCGCAACCACGAGCCCCCCACCAACGGCCCCGAGCAAGACCCAGAACCAGCGCGACCACAACCACGCGCGCGGCTGACCGCGGTTCTCGATGACGAACCGGTGCATCACCGCCTTGCCGCCGCGCGCGACGAGCGTGAACATGCCGTACTCGTCGTCGGCCTGAAACCAGGGCAGCCACTTGCCGGCGACGTTGGCGCGCAGCTGCCGCCCGCGCCCTTGCACCCAAACCGTTGCCAGATGCCCAGGCGCGAGTTCGACGCCGCCGTCGGGCGGGCCCAACAGCGCGTCATCGCGCGAAAGCCAGCCGGGGCCCCCCTTGCCGGTCGACAGACGCAGCACGGCAAAGCGGGCGTGGAACGGCAGCCGCTTGCCCTGCACGGGGCGCGGTTCGACCTGGCGCAGCAGCACGTCGAGGTCCATCGACTCGCTGAGCTCGACGTCCATCTGCAGGTCGAAGTCGGCGAACTGGCGTGGCACGGGCAGCCAGTGGCCGTCGCTGATATCGAAGGTGCGATCGGCCCGCCGTTCGAAGCGGTAGTCGCCCACGAAGAGACCGTCTTCGTCGGCGCGCGGCGGCGGCGGCACGAGAGCTGCTACCTGATTGCCCGCGAATGCACCGCAGAAGACGACGAACAGAGACGCCAGGAAGAACGGTCGCATGCGCGGCTTCTGCATCCTAGTCGATGATGTCGCGCGCTATCGATGATGTGATGCCGGGATCCTGTGCAGCGACTGGCGGGCACGAACGCCGAGGCAACCTCTGGCCCCGCTATCGTGGACCACTGCGAGAGCGCTCAGGATGCCGTCGCGCCCGTCTTGCGACCCTGACGACGTGCGCCCCTTGTGGTGCAAGCCGCCAGGGAGGACACTTCCGCCACTCACACTTCGTGAGCAGGAGGAATCTGACATGCGCTCGCTTGCTGCAGTCGCAACTCTCTCTCTCTCTCTGTACTTGTGACCTCGTTCAAATCGCCGCTACGCGCCCAGGGGGCTTGGACGGCGGGGTTCGACCACCTACCCGACAATGCCGGAATACCGGTCGGCACGCCGATGCCCGTGCATCCGTCTTCCGACTCGATTGCAAACCCGTCGCGCTGGATCACGCAGA
>JBDSBS010000059.1:0-7361 GCA_039921435.1 Planctomycetota bacterium
CACGACCACGGTGCCGATGCCCGCCGCCAGGTTTGCAAGCAACGTAACGCAGCCACTCACCACGGTGTTCGATGGGCCCTGGACGTACTACCCAGACCCGGGCTCCGCTTCGCCTCACCCTTGGGGCGCGCCGAACGGCAGCTTGACGATTCCGTTCTCGGCCCCAGCGCCGATCGCGATCCCTCTCGGCGGTTGGCTGTGCGTGGAGATCGTCATGGAAGGCAACAACATCGCCAACTTCGGCTTCTCGCACGCGATCCTCGATGGCGCCAACACAACCGGCGGCATCAGCAACGGCAGCGTCGCGAGCTTCGGCCAAGGTTGCAGTGCCGGTCCCGGCCAGCCGGCGGCGACCGCGACGACCGCCGGTGTCTATGCGCCCGGCGACGTGCACTTCGTCAACGGACAGAACCTCGGCGCCAACGCGCCGGTGGTCTGCATCTTCGGCCTCAGCAACTCGGTGGGCTTCGCGCCGCTGCCGTTCACGCTGCCTGGCACCAATTGCAGCCTGCTGGCGAGCGCGGACGTCACGACGGCGCTGTTCGCCGACACCGCCGGATCGGTCAGCGGCAACCGGCCCGAGACGGCACTCGCGCTGCCGGCCGACCCGGCCATCGCCGGCTACGTGCTCTACGAACAACTGGCATCGCTGGTCGCGGGCGCCAATGCCTGGGGCATCGTCTTCAGCAACGCGGCGGCGGTCACACTGGGCTCGTTCGCGCCACTCGGCCGCGGCACCTACTTGGTCAGCCACAACACCGACGCCAACGCGACGTTCGGCAACAGCATGAAGCCCTTCGGCTTCGCCATTCGACTGCGTACGCTGTAGGCCTTCCGACCGGCGGCATTGCCAGCCGGTCCCAACCCCGGCCTCAACACCGGCCTCAACCACGGCCACCGCGTGCCGCGCTCGCCCAGCTCGATCCTGTTCGCCCTGATCTTCGGCCTCTCGTTGGCCCTCGTGGTCTGGTGGACCTTCTTCCAGATCCAAGCGAGCCGCGAGCTCGAGGCCGCAAGCGAACAGCTCGCCGCTGGGAACATCGACGCGGCGGCGAAGGCGCTCGGGGCCGCCGACGCCGAGGGCCTGCACAAGCTGGCGCGAGCGCGCTGGTGGATGTTCGCGAGCGAGGGCACAGTGTTCGCCGGCATCCTGCTGGCGTCGGGCTGGCTCTACACAGCCTCGGTTCGTCGCGAAGCGAACCTGCGCCGCGCCCAGGACCGCTTCCTCGCCGGCGCCACGCACGAGTTGAAGACGCCGCTCGCAACGATCGTGCTGCTGCTCGAATCGCTGCGCGACGGACGTCTGCCCGCCGAGAAGCGCGCACGCTACCTGGCGACGGGACTGCTCGAGGCCGAACGACTCGAACGCGGCCTCAACAACGTGCTGACGACCGCCGGCCTGCGCACCGCCAAGAACGGGCCGCGACCGCAGCTCGGCGATCTCGCCGCCGACGTGCGTCAGGCCGTCGAAGCGATGCAGGGCCGCGCTCTGGCCGCCGAAGTCGAACTGCACGCCGACACGCCCGCAGCGCTGCCGATCGTGCGCGACAGCGCCGCCATGCAGCTCGTCCTGCGCAACCTGCTCGACAACGCCGTCAAGTTCTCGACCTCGGGCGGTGCTGTGCACGTGACGCTGGCCGAACACGGCGGCACCGCGCGCATCCTCGTGCGCGACGCGGGCCGCGGCATGGATCCCGACGAACTTGCGCACGCGTTCGTGCCGTTCTGGCGCGGCAGCGACGACGCCAAGGGCGGCACGGGCCTCGGCCTGCACCTCGTGCGCGAACTCACGCACGCGCAGGGTGGCACGGTGGCCGCGCACAGCGACGGACGCGGCAAGGGCAGCGAGTTCACGGTGTGCCTGCCCCTGCGAGGCGAAGCATGAGTCGCTGGATTCTGGTCGCCGAGGACGAACGCGCGCTCGGTGAGATGCTCTGCGACAACCTCAGCCTCGAGTCGTACCACGCCGAACACGTGCTGACCGGGCCGCGGGCGCTCGACCGCATGGCGAAGGGTGGCATCGATCTGCTCATCCTCGACGTCATGCTGCCCGGCTGCGACGGCTTCGAGGTGCTGCGGCAACTGCGAGCGCGCGGCGATCTGACGCCGGTGCTCGTGCTCAGCGCGCGCGCCGCCGACGCCGACCGCATCCGCGGTCTCGAGCTGCACGCCGACGACTACCTGACGAAGCCGTTCAACCTGCGCGAACTGTTGCTGCGCGTCGATGCCCTGCTGCGTCGCCGACCCGCGCCGCCCGCCGGCACGGACACGTTGGAGTTCGGCGGCCACCGCATCGACTTCCGTTCGATGCAGGCCGCGTGCCGGAACGGCGAGCAGGTCGAGCTAACGGCGACCGAGACGAAGTTGCTCAAGCTGCTGGCCGGCCACGCCAACGCCGTGGTCTCGCGCAAGGTCGTCGTCGAGCACCTGTTCGGCAGCACGGCGCCGTTGACGGTGCGCACGCTCGACAATGTCGTGCTGCGGCTGCGCAAGCTGTTCGAGGGGGACCCGGCCGTGCCGCGGCATCTGCACACGGTGCGCGGTATCGGGTTTCGGTTCGAGCCTTAGACTAGGCAACCCGCAGCCCGCAAAACCCCGCCGATTGCTCGTAACCAGGAACCCGCGACGTAATCTCAAGCCCCTTGGCCACACTGCGCCACAACATGAAGACCACTCCCAATCTGCGTCTGCTCTCCCTGCTATCCCTCGCCACGCCCCTGTTCGCCCAGGGGGCGGAACACGACCTTCGCATCACTGCTAAGAAGGGCACGTCCGTCTGGCTGCTGCAAGAAGCCAAACAAGAGAACGCCATCGACATGGGTGGCCAACAGATGGACATGGGCGGCTCAACCGTGCACACCCTGCAATTCACGGTGAAGGACGTCGACGACAAAGGCAACCTCGTCGTCGAGACCAAGATCGTGCGCGTCCACGGCTCGATGACGATGCCGATGATGGGCGACGTCGACTTCGACTCGGCCAAGAAGGCCGAGGCCAACGAAGAGGACGACGGCGGCGGCATGGGCATGAGCCCAGGCATGATGACCAAAGCGTTCACCGCGATGGCCGGCAAGTCGTTCATCGCCAAGATCGATGCCTATGGCAAGGTCGCTTCGCTGGAGGGCACGGCCGAGATTCTGAAGGCACCCAAAGGCGGTGGCGGCATGGGCGGCGGCATGGCCCCGGCAGCTTCCGAGAGCACGCTCCGCCAGTTCGTCGAAGGGGCGTTCGGCACCCGTCCGAGCAAGCCAGCGGCAGCGGGAGCGACATGGGATCACGTCGAGAGCGACAACTCCAACCGCGTACCGATGCACACCACCCTGAAGCTGACGCTGGCCAAGGTGGACGGCGACAACTTCGAGGTCACCGCGGTCGGAACGGTCGACAAGCCTGCCGACAAGAAGGGCGACGAAGCAGGCGGCAACGACGAGTCGCCGATGAACGAGATGATGAAGAGCATGAAGATCAAGAACGGCAAGGTCTCCGGCACGCAGCACGTGTCGCTGAAGGACGGCTTCGTCGTGGACTCCAACAACGTCATGGCGATGGACGTCGACATGGCCGGCCCGATGGGCGGCGACATGTCCATGAAGATGAAGGTGACGACGACCATCAAGCGCACGACCGCCGAAGCGGCCATGCCGAAGGCACCGCCGGCGCCCAAGAAGGACGAGAAGAAGGAAGACGGCGCCAAGCCCGCGCCGGGCAAGTAGTCGCTTCGAGCCGTTCGCGCGCGGCTGGCGCGAGCGAGCAGGCATCAGCTCTCCAAGCCCTGTCAGCGCCAGCGATAGGCGTAGCGGCGGTGTCGGGCCTGCAAATCGAATGGGTCGGTGAAAACCGCCACCTCGACCAGCTCGCCGAACGTGGCCAAGCTGTCGGTCGCGAGCCGTTCGCGCACCGCCACAACGATGCCACCCGACGACGGCGGCGACTCCTGCAGGTGTGCGGACAACTTCTCGCGCGCCACACCGCGCACACGATCGGCCTCGGGTCGCAGGTAGTAGAAGCCGCCGAGCGAGGTGGCGTCGCCGTCGACGACCGTTACCTCCGCCGTGAAACCCGGCAAGTCGTGCAGCGCCAACGCCGTGCGAATCGCGCCGGCATGCCCGAACGAGAAGGACGCCCAGACGAACAGCGTGGCATGCACGACCACGAGGGCACCGCGATGCCACTTCGCCAACCGACCTTCGACGTGCCCAGCACGAGGGCCTAAAGCAGCAGCGGCAGGCGAGGCGCTGCCACGGGATGCCAGCGCACGATGCAGAGCCAGAACAACCACACCGGCAGCAGTGAGGTCCCCGCGTGCACACCGCGCACCGCTCGCATGAGGTGCATCGGATCCTCGAAACCAACCGCCAGACAGAAGCGGAAGATGCCGGCGAGCAGGTCCAGGTAGACCCAGCTGCGGATCTGACTCACGAACTCCCACGTGCGGTGCCAGGCCTGACCCGTTGCGAGGTGCCAGGCAGGGTCGACGTACTGGAACTGCTGGTCCACGAAGTCGTAGCCGTCCGCGCACAAGACAGCCGGCACCCGCAGCAGCAGAGCGAGCCCCAGGAACGTCGGCAGGGGCCACGCCGGCCCTTCGGTCAAGGCCCGCAGCCAGGTCGTCGTTCGGCGGCTCACGGGAGGATCGTGACGCGCCGGGCGCCAGATGGAACAGGCAGCCATCTGGATCAGGCCTATTGGGCGGCCTCGGGCGAACGGCAATTCCGCGCCCACCTGTTGCTTTGGGTCGGCACGTCAATTGGTTCGCATTTGGGGCGAGTCAGCGTTGTTCCTGGCAAGGCGCGCGGACGCAGTCGAATTGGCGATTCGATCGAGGTAGCGCAACGCAGCCAGGGCCGGCGATGGCCGTTCCAAACTGCCAAGTAATAGACGTGTCCACCCTTAGCATGGGAGCCTTCGTCAGCTCCCGTCACCAGCGCTAGAACACATGCCCGATCGCGAAACCCTACACACCGCCGAGTTCTTCGGCGACGGCATCTCGCCCGAACTCTCGACCAGCGTGCATGCGGTGGCAAGCAGCCTGCCGATCCGAGTGCAGTTCCACCCGATCGACCTGACGCTGGAGTCGCGGCGCAAGAACGCGACGGCCTGCTACGACCAAGCCCTGGCCGGCATTCGCGAGCACGGCATCGCCATCAAGTACCCGACCGTGACCGAGAAGGAGAGTCCCAACAAGCTCCTGCGCGAGCGGTGCAACTTCTCGGTGATCCACCGACCCGTCGCCAGCCTGCCCGGTGTCAAGACCCGACACGACGGCAAGGTCGACCTGCACATCATCCGCATCGCGGTCGGCGGCACCTACGAAGACGCGGGTCGGCGCATCGGCGACGACGTCGCCGTGTCCATCCGAGTCATCGAACGGCGGCCCTCGCGCGAGGCGGCGCTCTACGCGTTCCGGCTGGCGCGGCGCCTGGCTTGCGGCGTCGTCAGCAGCAGCAAGTACACGATCCAGCGCGCCACCGACGGACTGTTCGAAGAGATCGTGCTCGACGTCGCGCGCGAGTTCAAAGACGTGCCCCATCGCTGCGAACTGTTCGACGCCCTGCTCTACAAGCTGCTGCTCGATCCTGAGGCCTATCGGGTCATCGTCACGCCAAACGAGTACGGCGACTTCCTGTCGGACATGGCGTGTGGCATGGTCGGCAGCATCGGCCTCGGTGCGAGCGCCAACTATTCGTTCGACGCCCAGGGTCAGATCGCACTCGCCATGTTCGATCCAGCCGGTGGCACGGCACCGGACATCGCGGGACGGGGCGTCTGCAACCCTTCGGCGGCGCTGCTGGCCTTCGCGATGCTGCTCACGCACGCGGGGTTCCGCGGACTCGGCACGATGGTGGCCGACGCCGTGCGCGGCGCGATTGCCGCCGGTGAGTCGACCCGCGATCTCGGCGGCACGATGGACACGGTGGGTTTCACGGCCGCGGTTTGCGGCCGCCTCGGTCAGAGCAAGGCCTGACCTTCCCCTGACCTTCCCCAACGCGGCGTTGCCTTCAGCCGGCGCGACGTCTCCCTGCCGGATCCCTGCCGGCCAGCTGCTCGCCTACGCGCGCGGCCGGAACAAGCGATCGACGAACAGGCTCGACCGGTGCTTGTCGGCAACCTTGCGCGTCCACCGCATGGCTTCCGCGACAGGAATGAGCACCGCCCCATCGGGCACCGGCAGCCACACCGCCTGCTCCTCGTTCTGCGAGATCAACTGGTCGAACTCACCTGTCGTCTCCGCTGCGGCGAGCTTCTCGAGCAGCCGCATGTCGACCAAGGCCGAGCCGTTCGCGGCGTACTGGCGCGACCTTCCCAGAAGGTCATCGGTACTGACCTCGAACAGGTCGGCCAGCGCCACGAGGTCTTCGCCGGTTGGGAAACGGCTGCCGCTCTCCCACCGAGATACCGCCGACTCGTGACATCCAAGTCGTTTTGCGACATGGTCTTGAGTAAATCCTCGCCGGGCGCGGAGCTCGCGCAGCCGAGCCGCGAGGTGGGTGGCAAGGGGGCGGGATATGGCTTCTTCGGGTAGTTCCGTCACGCAGGGGGTCCGAGTAGGCGGTCGTATTCGGTACTACGCAGTTAACCTGCCGGTTGGCCTGTGGGAAGGGAAGTAGCGGGGGAAGCGTGTCTTTTCGGCATGCAATGGAGCCCCTTTCCTGACTACTTAACTTTCTGCATGACTCATCGGAAACTTGACAGTTCGTCATGCAATAGTTCCCATCGGCAGTCCACAGGAGAGTCCCCACCCATGCCTCAGGAGGAATGCCAATGATCCAAGACCCACACGCCCTGCTGCCTGTCGCCTACCGCGAAGCAGCGAGGGTCATTCGGAGCCCCTTTCTGGCCGAGGAAGCGAGCGAACGAGCCCTACATCTGCTGACCCTGGCCATGCTCCAGGGCTGCCCGCCCCATCACCCCAGGGCCTGGCTGCGCGTCGTGGCCCGGCGCTCGGCCTGCGCCCTGCTGCGGTCTGAATGGTCGCGCACACGATCCATCGACACCGAGGAGTTCCACTCCCAGCAGGCGCTCTACCGGATCCCACCATCATTCGGCGCCGACGTCGTGCGTGAGCACCTGCACGGCACACTGACTCCTCGCCAGCAAGACGCCCTCGACGCCGCCATCGCCTGCAACAGCACTCTGGCCGCAGCCCGCTCGTGCGGCATGCGCCCGCGGGATTTCCGGCGCAAGCTCGGCAAGATCTCGCGGAAGGCGAGGCAACTGCTCGAGGCCCAGCCACATCCCGACGCGTTCGCCGACGACGCGGCCGTGCAGTTCCACCTCGGCCCGTGACGCAGCTCACCCCGTGACGCGGCTCGCGTGGTTGCCCGCAGAGTTGCGCACAGAGTCACCCGCAGAGTCGCCCC
>JBDSBS010000060.1:0-7483 GCA_039921435.1 Planctomycetota bacterium
AGCCTGTCGGCTGTGGCGCGGCTAGAGAGGATTGGCCGACGACAGCAGGGCGGCGGCCCGTTCGAGCTGAACTCGTGCGACGGCGGCGCCAGGCAGATTGGCGCGAGCCCAGGCGAAGGCGACGCGACCCGCTTCCGCGGCGTTCGCCGGGGAGCGCAGCAGGCTCAGCGCCGCGTCGGCCAGCGCGCGCGGTCCCTCGGCAATCTGGCGCGCCGGAGCTGGTGCCTCGCAGCCTCGTCCGCCGAGGGTGTTGGTCACGACCGGCAAGCCGTGGGCCAGGGCCGCGAGGACCTTCATACGGAAACCGCTGCCGGACCACAGCGGTGCCAGCAGCAGGCGAACCTGGCCGAACAGTTCACGCAGGTCGGGGACGTAGCCGAGTACTCGAACCCCGGCTTTGTTGCCGAGCGATCGCACTCGCTCTTCGTTGGGCCCGGCGAGCCATAGCTCAGTGGTTGGGTCGACTGCCCGGAGCAGCGGCAGCACTTCGTGTGCGAGGGTCGTAGCGGCCTCGGGGTTGGGGTGGTGGCGGTAGTCGCCCAGGAACAGCACGCGGGCCGGTGCGCGATCGGGGGCGACCGCTGTGCTCGGCACGGCACACGTCGGCGGCCGCACGAGCACTTCGCGGCCGAGTCTCCGCGCCAGACCCTCGGCGTCCTCCCTGGTGACGGCTTGGACCAGAGATGCCAACGGGTAGTACTGGTCGACGTAGCGGGCCCACAACTCTGCGTCGCGACGATCGCCCCAAGCACCCAGCCCGGTCGAGGAGTTGGCTGGGCAACCACCTTCGTGGTCCGTCAAGATGGTTGGTACGTCTCGCAGCAGCGGCAAGTACTGGGCCATCTGTGCTAGTTCGACGAGCACGACATCCGGACGAAACTCGGTGCGAGCTCGGGTGAGTACTCGAGCCATTTCGGGCTGCCAGTGTTTTGCGGCGACCAGGGGGAGGCGTCGCCAGTGCCACAACATGCGCATCTGATGCGGAAGTCCGCCGCTAGGCGGGCGCTCCCGATACGGCAGCGTCGCGTGCCACCTCCACTGAACATCCCGGCGGTCGAGCGTGTCGTGTTCTTGGCGCCGCACGATGGCCACCAGTCCGACGTCCGCTTCTTGGCTCAGCGCGGTAGCCAGGTTGCCCAGGTACGCGCCTCCCCCGTGCGAGGCCGCTGGATCCGGCAGAAAGGGGGTCAGGAGCAGGATGCGCATCGCCGCGGGCCAGTGAACACCTAGTAATATATTTTACAATGGGTTGCGGTGTCCAATACCGGTGCACCAATGGGTCGTACTTGAGGCATTCCGCGTTCGTGGCCAGTAGCAGGACTTGTGGTCATCTGCCATAATCCCAGCCTACTCCCCGGCCGCCGACCTCCATGGCGGTACTGCGTAATGGGGACCAGAATGGCATGAACGACACTCTGAAGGTCATCGTCAACCTGTTGGACTCCGGCAAGCCGGAGCTGCAAGTCGCTGCAGCCCAAATTCTTGGCGAGCTGCATTCGAAGGAACCAGCGGTTGGGCGCGCGCTCGCCGGTGCGATCCGACGTTCCCCTGTATTGGGTCGTTTCTGCCTCGATGCGCTAGCGAAGATCGGCAACGCCGAGTCCTTGGCAAAGATCGCCGAGGTTCTCTTGGATTTCGAGGCATTGGCGGACCACGCGGCCCACATCTTGGGTGATCTTGGGACCCCGGCGCACGCTGTGATCGCCAAGCTCTATCCGCAAGCGGTCGGGGATCAGCACGAGCGCATCCTCGGCATCCTGTCTCGCTCGTTGAGCAAGGATGCGATCGACGTGTTCGTGCATGGGTTGCTGACACCCGAGACGACGGCAGGAGCTGGCGAGATGCTGCGAGCGGCGTCGTCGCAGTTCGTTCCGCCGCTGCAGAAGCACCTGCGCGAGGGCCTGGCGCGGCATCTCGACAGTGCGCTGCCCGAAGATTGTCTGGCGCAGGTGGTTGCTGTGCTCGCTGCGGTCGACCCGGTCGGTTCTCGCCAGCACTTGCTGCGCTTCACCCAGCCGGGGACCACGCCGGTGGTGCGTTCCGCGGCGTTCCGAGCGCTGCAGGGCAGCAAACTCACGGCGGCGCAGGTGCGCGGCATGATGGATCTGCTCGAGGATGCGGCAGAGAAGGAAGTACACGATGCGGTGCGCGAAGTGCTGGCGCAGCTGCCCGAAGTGCCGCAAGGCTTGTTGCCCGTCTTGAAGCGGCTGATCTCCTCGCGCCAACCCGAGCAGCGTCTGTTCGCGCTGCGCATGCTGCGCACGGCGGGTGGAGGCGAACTCGCCAAGGTCAGCATCAAGCTGCTCAGCCACGACGACCCGCGGTTCCAGAAGGCCGCCGAGGAATTGTTGGCGCACAACAAGCAGGCGGTAGAACCGCTCGTGCGGGTCGTGCTCACCACCAAGGATCCAGCACTGGCCAAGGTGGCGGTTGGCATCCTGATGCGGCTGGGCGGCTACATCACTCCGAAGACTCTGCGCGCACTTGGCGAAAAGGCTGTCAAGCTGCTGGCGACGAACGCCCGGACGGGCGACCTGCTGCTGGACGTGGTGCTCGCGGCTGGCGGCAACAAGGTCGGGGCGATGCTGGTCGAGCGTGCCGTGCGCATGCGGCGCGCCAAGCGAACCGCGGATGCCCTGCACTTGCTGGCCCGCCTCGTCGCTTCGCCGCACGGAGACGACGAAAGTCGCTACCAACTCGCCCTGACGAAGTTGCGACAAGACATGGCCCTGCCGGCGGCAGAGGCGACAGCACCCGGCAACTCGACGATGGGCTTCTTCGCGGCGTTGGTGCGCAGCGGCTTCCCGCTGGTCGAGCGCTTGCGCAAGGAGGCCTCCGTGCGGCCCGAGGCAATGCTGCTGATTGCGACGCATTTCTCCGAAGCCGTGGGCGTCGAGCGTCGATTCGGCACGGATCTGCTGAAGCACCTTGCGCAACGGACCAAGGGTCGCGCGGGCGACGAAGCGCGCGTAGTCCTTCGGGCGGTTGGCGGCTAGCCAGCCCCTGGGGGGAGTTGGCTGCGGCTGATGTCGGCAGCCGCTGCGGCCTGCCCCATGCGGACCTGCTGCTCGGCCGTTCGGTCGGCGAATGCACCGCCTCCCGGGCCGATCAGCGCTACGACCGTCGATCCGAAGCCGAACTGACCGATTTCCTGTCCCGCCTGCACACGGCCCGAAGCGACTCGCACGATGGTCCCGCCGACGTTGTAGGCGCCGACCATGACCACCGCGGCCGGAATGCCAGAGTCGAGGCGGCAGCGGAAGACGTGGCGACTGTTGCGCGGGAACAAGTTGTCGATGCAGCGCACGGCGGGCGGGTTCACGGGGAAGAGCGTGCCTGGCAAGGCGGCGACGCCTTCCACGCTCGCCGCAAACGGAGCGTGCACGCGGTGGTAGTCGCCCGGCGCCAGGTAGATGGTCGTCTGTGACCCGCCTTCGAGAGCGGTTGCCAACGTTGTGTCGCCGAGCAGTTCCGCCAGCGAGTAGTCGCGGCCCTTGACCTGTTCGATGCGACCGTTCGACACAGGTCCCGTGGTGACGATGCGGCCATCACATGGCCAGACGAGCGCTGCCTCCTCGATCGGCCGGGCGCCGTCGCGAAGTGGTCGCCGGAAGAACTCTTGCAGGCTGCGAAACGACGCCAGGTCGCCTCGGACTTCGTCCAGGTCGACTCCGTAGTGACGGGCGAACCAGCCATAGAGGCGTGGCCGGAACCAGCGCGGCAACGGCACGGAAGTCACCAGGCCACACACGCGCGACAGTAGGACCTTCGGCAGTGCAGTGAGCAGCACGCTGCGCATGAAGGGGCATAGAGTCGGAGAAGCGGCCCTGCGGCGCAAGCATCTCGCGCGTGGTTCGCGGGTACAGTGGCGATCGCCACGCCGTCGAGCCGTCGAAGCTGCGTACTCACGGTTTGCTCTGCCGGCCGGTTCTGCGAAGATGGTGCGATGAGGTGGGTAACCCTGGTCGGCTTATCGTTCGCGGCCTTCGGTGCATGGGCATGCACAGACACTGCAGCTGCGAGTGCCGGCCCGGACGGTCGGCTCGTGCTCGAGATCGGAGGGCAGGCGCCCTCGCTTCGGCAGGCGCTGGTGGCCGCAGGGGTGACGCCCCTGCCACCGCAGCTGCGGCAACAGTCAGGTCCAGCCATTGAGGACGTTCGGACGAACTCAGACGCCGGGAGCCAGCCGCAGCCGGACCTTGTGCCGGTCCCCCGCCCGTCGCCGGAGCCTCCGGCCGACTTCCTCGTCGTCAAGCTGGCGCGAGGTCAAACCCTGATTCATCTGGCGAAACAACATCTCGGTGATGGGAATCGTTTTCGCGATCTGCTGGCACTCAACGGGTGGACCGAAGCGGACGCACGTAGGCTGCCCGAGAATCAGTTGGTGAAGGTCCCGCTGATGCGCTCGGCGGAGCGCGCGGGTGGGCGATGAACCAAGGCGATGCAGCGCTGGCAAGGGCGCGCCGCCAATGAGCGTACCGCCAATGAGCGCGATCGGCGTCTTGCGGTCGACGCAGCGGGTGCACCACGATGCCCCCCGACAGAGCGGGCTCGGACGCGGCGCGCGCGGCGAGATCCACATCAGGCAGGGCTTGCAGAACTGCCTCGAGGATCTCGATGGCTTCAGCCATCTGTGGATCCTGTTCTGGTGCCATCATGCGCGCGGGTTCCGTTCTCGTCTGACGCCACCGCGGGATACCGAGAAGCGCGGTGTCTTTGCGACGCGCGCTCCACAGCGGCCCAACGCCATCGGCCTTTCGTGTGTGCGCCTGCTCCGAATCGAGAAGCGGGTGCTGCACATCGACGATCACGATCTGCTCGATGGCACGCCGGTGCTCGACATCAAGCCTTACTTGCCGTACTGCGACAGCGTGCCCGATGCAGAGATTGGCTACGTCGCCGAGTTGTCGTCGGCTGCGCCCGATCATCGAGCCTGGTGGAAAGAGAAGTTGCTGCCGCCGCCCCGCGTCTACCGAGTCAGATCGCCCGAAGCGACTTGATCACGTGCGATAGTCGGCGTTGATCTGCACATAGTCCTTGGTGAGATCGCAGGTCCATACGTCCGCGCTGGCGTTGCCGACGCCGAGATCGACTCCGAGTACGACCTGATCCGAATCGGCGAGGTGGCGATGTGCCGCCGCCTCGTTTTCTGGGTGCGGCTTGCCATCGCTGTAGACGTCGGCGGAGCCGACCCACACGCGGGCCGACTCGGCGACGAACGGCACCGAGGTTCTCCCAGCGGCCGACAAGATCCGGCCCCAGTTCGGATCCAGGCCAGCGACCGCCGTCTTGACCAAGGGGCTCGTGGCGATCGTGCGGCCGACATCGGTCGCCTCTCGTTCGTTGCGAGCGCCGCGCACTTGCACGGTGATCAGGCGAGTGCAGCCTTCGCCATCGGCTGCGATGCGGCGCGCGAGCTGCTGCGCGAGTGTGGTCAACACGGCTTCGAGTTCGGTCGGATTGCTGTTGTGCTTGCCGCTGGCAAACAGGAACAGAGTGTCGTTTGGCGAAGTATCGCCGTCCACCGTGGTGCGGTGGAAGCTGCGATCGGCGACTCGCTGCAGCAATGCCGGCGTGCCGCGTGCATCCCCGATGCGTCCGTCGGTCAGCAGGAAGCCAAGCATGGTGGCCATGTCGGGATGGATCATGCCCGAGCCTTTGGCAAAGCCCGTCACTGCACCGTGTGGCGTGGCCGCGTGCAGAGCCTTGGGATAGCTGTCCGTCGTCATGATGGCTCGCGCAAAGTCGAGGGCTCCATCGGCACTTGCGCGCTCGAGCAGCGCATCGAGATGCGACACGATTGCGTCGATGGGCAGCGGCGCGCCGATGGGGCCAGTGCTTGCCATGAGCACCTGCTCGGTCGGGCATCGCAAGCGTTCGGCCAAGAGCCGACAGCAGGTTCTGGCGCGCTCAATGCCCTCGACTCCGGTCGCACAGTTGGCATTGCGAGCGTTGACGAGCAGGGCCCGCACCAACCCATTGCTGCGCCGCAGGTGGTCGCGACAGACGTGGATGTGAGCGCCGACCAGTCGGTTTTTGGTGTAGATGGCGGCGGCCTCTACCGGTTGGTCCGCCAACAACAACCCCAGGTCCAACTGCTGGCCCTTCTTGAGCCCGCAATGCACCCCGCTGGCGCGAAACCCCGGCGGCATCGGCACGTGGCTAGGAACAGGCTCGAGCAGCACGGTCATGCGGCGAGCACCATAGCCGCGCCTCGCGCATCAGCGCAGCTCATTCCCAGCGGGGCGAGCGGGTCGGCGTCGACTCCGCTGGTTGGTGATTCCCGCGTTGCGTCGTCTGGCAATCGCTGAGTGAGTGCACCCGCGGCGCTTGGCGTCGCGGGGAACCTCACCCAGACGCGTGACGACGCAGCGGGGCTATCGGCGTCGACTCCGCTGGTTGGTGATTCCCGCGTTGCGACGTCTGGCAATCGCTGAGTGAGTGCACCCGCGGCGCTTGGCGTCGCGGGGAACCTCACTCAGAAGCGGAACGGCACGCGCAGGAAGTGCAGCTCCGGACGCGGAGCATCAGCCGCCAGCGGCTTCGTGGAGAAGCCGAGGTCAAACAACACATCCCACTGCATGTAGCGCGGAGGCACGCCACCGAGTCCGCCCTGAGCGACGGGGGCCTGGATCCAATCTGCCAGCGCCGAGCTGTTCAGGTCGTGCACGAATTCTTGCTCGTTGGCCGGGAAGCGCACGCCACCCGATCCAGGTTTCGGGTTCGAGTGGAAGGCGAAGCCGAAGCGCAGGTTGGCGATCGGGGTCGCCTCGCTGGCGCCGATCGGTGTGTATGCCGTGCCGAGGCCCTCGCCTTGGTTGGTGATGATCTTGAAGAACTTGGCGCGCACTTGCACCCGCGCGGCATCGTTCGGCAGTAGGTCCGTCGTCGCATCGAGCAGCAGCTCGCTGTCGGTGTGCGCGAGGATGCGATGGCTCGTCAGCAACCCACCATTCTGCGTCAGCAGCTCCGCCTCGTACTGGACGTAGCGATTGGCTTCGCCCAGACCCGGCGGGGCCAGCCTGATTCGGTAGGCAGGCTGGCCGAGATAGGTGGCGTTGGCCTCCTTGCTGGCGATGGTGTACGTCGGGCCCTCCGGCGCGGGCAATTGGATCCGCACTGCAGTGTTACCGATCGACTCGTACTTCACGTAACCAGGCCGGGCGGGGTCCAGTCCCTTGAACTCGAACTTGGGGCCGCGCACCGCGCCGTTTTCCATGAGCAGGCCGCGAGGGCCGGCTGCGACGGTCAACGGGTCGCGTTGGCTGGCGCCGGTGTCGATCCACTTCGAGCGAACGCGCGATTGCGCGTTGAAGGGCACCGGCATCAGTGTGGGCGAAGGCCGGATGTCGCCTTCGTTGCTGCCCAGGTTGAGTGTGTTGCCTGCGTCGTCGACGAAGCCGGTGCCCGCGAGGTTGGGGAAGCCACGCCAGCCGAGCAGCTGCTGCTTTTGTGCTGCCGTAACGGTGGCCTCCACACCACT
>JBDSBS010000061.1:0-2590 GCA_039921435.1 Planctomycetota bacterium
CCGAGAGTGATGGTTGCCGGTTCGCGGTGCTCACTGGCGGCGCGACGATCGGTGTGGCGACGTTGGCCTACACCGGTACGTCGCTCGTGGTGCACGAAGGGTTCCAGGCTCTGCCGGGAGTTCCCGCCTATCCACGCATCGCGTCGAAACACAGCGGCGGCGGCGTGCACACGGACTACGGCATCGCCTACGTCGAGACGTCGACGGTGCCGGATCGCATCGGCATCTCGGCCTACCGCGGCCACGCCGCTGGCAACGACGTCACGCGCCGCCTCATGGCCTGCCAAGGGCTGTTCCTCGACGCCGCCGGCCGCCCGTTTCTCGGCGAAACGCTGACGTTCTCGCTGAGCAACACGGGCACGGACATCCCCGGCTTCGCGTTCGGCTCGCCGGCACCTGCAACAACCCTCGTGTGCCCAACGTGCCCATTCGGCGTCAACCTCAGCACAGTGCTGCTGTTCGTCGGCACCCAGTTGCAGGTGCCGATGCCGTGCACCGCGGGTCTGGTCGGCTTCGCCGGCTCCGTGCAGGGCTTTGGGCTCGGCTCGGGCCCGTGCATCGCGACGCTGCACTTCAGCGACACGATCGACTTCACGGTGCGGTGAAGTCGATGGCCGGCCGTCGATGCCAGGAATGGTGTCGACGGCCGATGTGGCGGTTGCCTCGAGCTTCGGGCCGCATGCCCGGCAACCACCACCGCGCGGGCGTGCGACCTCACCTCTCGGTCGGCACCGCCGATTCGCCCAGCCACTTCACCGCGTCGACCATGTCGAGTCCGAACTCCTTGGCATCGAACCACAACCACGGCATCGACGAGCGCTCCGGCCCACCCGAAACCGCCAGCACCTGCCCCGTGTCGAGCAACGTCGCCTTGCCCGCAGCCAGCGTGCCGCGCACACGCAGCTCGATGCCACCGACGCCCATGTTGTTCTTGATCACGCCCTCGGCAATCGCACGCAAGTCGACCTGCATCGGTCGTTCGAGGCGCACGCGGCACAGTTGGCGATCTAGATCGATCTGCGGAGTAGAGCCGAACCGGCTCTCGAAGAACTGCTGCAGGCCCAGCAGTTCTTCACTTCAAGTTCAACCTTGCAACTGGATCTGCAAGAACGCGAAGTCACCGGGCGCGGGCGCGATGTCGACGCCGGGCGCTAGGCAACCGCTGGCGGCAAAGCCGGCCAACAGCACGAAGGCAAGAGGTCGGGCCCTCATGAAAGTGATGTGCATGAAGTGATGGGGTGAAGTGACGGAAGGAGTCAGAAACGGTAGCCGAGAGAGAGCTGCGCGGCCCAGTCTTCGTCGAGTTGCTGGCCGTTGACGTCGCGCCAGACGGGGATCTCGCCCGTCAGCTGCAGATCTACCGCGGGCCGCGGACGGAACGCCCAGGTCGCGCCGAGCGCGATGCGTTCGCCGCCACTGTCGACGCGCACGAGGGGCTGGTCGTCACTGCGGTCGCGCGCTTCGTGGTAGTAGTGCACGAACGCATCGAGGCGCATGAACGGGCCCGGATACGGCTCGAGCCAGAAACGGTTGCCGATGGCGAGCTCAGCGAAGAACGCGTTACCGCGCCGTTCGCCGTCGTGATCCGTATCGGTGTGCCACTGGTAGAGCACCGCCGCATTGAATCGCCAGCGACCTGGTTCGGGAGTGATCGCGATGCCGAGCGAAGGATCGACGCCGCCGCTACCGACCTGCAGTTCGGGTTCGAGCTTGCTGCCGCCGATGCGCGCGTCGTCATCGCCGATCGGCAGCGACAGACTGCCGATGAGCGCCGAGTTGATCGCGACGCCGGGCGCATCCCAGCGATGGAATCGCCACTTCGCCATCAACTCGAGGTCGCCGATGCCGGCCGCCACCTGCTGGCCACCGATCGACTCGCGCTCGGTGTCGACGTAGGGCAGTGCCAGGCCGATCTGCACGTCGTGCCGCAGGCCGTAGAGCAGAGCCAACGTCGAGATCGACGCGAACTCGTGGCTCGCCATTGGGTCGTTCGCGCGCGAGCGGCCGGTTCGCAGCACTTCCTGGCGCTGCAGTTCGCTGCTGATCGAGAGCAGGAAGCCACCATCGTAGAGTGTCTCGCCATCGACGACGTCGAGCACACGGCCCTGGGCCAGCAGAGGCGAAACTACGACGAGGGCAGCAAGCGAGCGCAGGAACGTCACTCCACAGACTCTACGGCCGCACCCTTCTCGATGCACATTGCGACTCCCCGCCCGATCGCGGCCACCTGCGCGGAATCCAACGGAACCGGCCAACGCCGAAGAAGCGCGCGCCAAATGCCCCGAGCACACGCAACGGGCTCGCGCAGCAGATCGATACCTTGCGCACCCGCATGCGCCAGCTGGCGGCGCGACACGGCAAGTGAACGGGCGGTTCGCCGTCGCTTCGCGCTCGCTCGGTGGCTACTGCACGATCGCAACCGACGCCCGCGGTGCGTAGCCCGAACGTTCGCCAGCCTGAATACGCACGAAGGTCCCTTGCTCGCCGCCGAGGATCGACACAGCGACTCCGGGTCGTACGGTCGCTACCGGCTCGAGCCCGAGCCGCGGTTCGGCCAGCACGGCGAGCTTCTGCAGCGCGATCGCTTGCG
>JBDSBS010000062.1:0-3411 GCA_039921435.1 Planctomycetota bacterium
GGCGTGACGTCCTCGCAGCGGGCCCGCAGCGTGCGCTGGGCCGGCAAGGGGCAACGGGCGTACGTCGCGAAGTCCAAGAACACCTGCACGAGCAGATCCGGACGCCATTCGCGGCACCAACCAAGCACCAGGTCGAGCCGTTCGATCGGGCGCGCGCGGCTGCTGGCGATGACGTTTGAGCCGTCGACGACGATGCCGTGCAGCGGCGGTGGCACGGGCAGAGGACCGCGGCGTTTGGGGCCGGCCATGGGCGGTTAGCGCGCCCCGTGCCGTTGCGACAACAACTCGCGCAGCCGATCGAGCGGCAAGGCGGGCACCGTTCGCCCCATGCCCGTCGTGGTCTCGGCCGCGCACAGTGAGTCGACGATCGCTTGCTCCGTGGCATCGGCAACGGCCACGAACAGCGGCGACAGCGCATCGCCGCGCCACGTCGGGGTCTTGGCTCCGGTGGTCGAGAACGCAATCGCGTAGTCGCCGCTGCCGTGCGAAAACGACGCCCCGGTGCGCGCCATGCCCGCGAAGGCGCGCACGGCGAGGCGCCGCAGAGTCGCACTGTCGAGCGGCACGTCGGTGGCGATGACGATCATGCAGGAGCCGTCGCGGTCGGCGGCGAACGCACGCGGATCCATGTGTTCGTGCACGGGCACGCCATCGACAACGAGCGTGCCGCCGAAGTTCGTCTGCACGAGCACGCCGACGGTGTGTTTGCCGACCCGCCGCGAACTCGTGCCGATGCCGCCCTTCCAGCCAAGGCACACCGTGCCCGCTCCAGCCCCGACGGCGCCTACCGGCACGGGCCCGGTGCTCGCACTCGCGATCGCCGCCAACACGTGCGCTGCTCCGACCGCGCGCGCACGGATGTCCGAGAGGCGGCCGTCGTTGGTTTCGCCGACGACGACGTTGGCCGAACGCACGTTCTGATTGCCTGGCAGCGCCAGCAGCCAGTCGAGCAAGCCGTCGGCGACTCGCGCGACGTTAAGCGTCGCCGTCAGCGCGATCGGGCTCTCGAGCTCGCCGAGTTCGTCGAGCTGGGTGCCGCCCATGAGCTTGCCAAACCCGTTCTGCACAAACAGCGCCGCTGGCACCTTGTCGCGGAACGGGTTGCCGCCGTGCGGCAGGATCACGGTGACACCCGTGTTGCGAGTGCTGCCAAGGCGCAGCGTGGCGTGGCCGACTGCCACACCAGGAACGTCGGTGATCGCGTCGTTCGGACCGTTCGGCAAGCGGCCGATGTGGATGCCGAGGTCGCACGCGCGCTGGCGTGCCGTGCTCGACTCGACAACCGAAGAACGAGTCGCGACCCCCGCCTCGGTCGCTGGCGCAGGGGTTGCCACACACGCGGCCAGCAGGGCCAGTGGCCCTAGCCTGATCCAGAAGCCACGGACGAGCGGCGCCATGCGTGCAGCATGCAGCAAGGTCGCCGCGACACCAACGCTGCGCCGCCCAAGGAACGGCCCGATTGCCAGATGACCCGATGCGCCCCCGGGGCAAACGGAAGGTGAGCTCGTTGGCATGGGTCGCGCACATGATCGCCCCTAACACTGGGCCGAAGCGCGGATCCGCCGTGCAGCACATGCACGACGAGATGAGCAAAGCGCACAGCGCGCTGCCGATCGCGTGAGTGTCGGCGCGACTATTCTTCGTCGTCGTCGAATCGGCGGTCGCCACGCCGGCCGTGGAAGTCCCCTTCGTCGCCTTCGCCGCGCTTCTTCGGTTGATGGCGCTTGGCGTCCGATTCCCGTTCGCGCTTCGGCCTCGCGTCGGGCCCAAAGCGCTGCGCGGATCCCGCGTCCCCGTGCATGACGCGCGGCGCACCACCGGATGCCTGACGCGGCGGGGCGCTCGAAGACTGGCGCGGCGGCCCACCCGGTCCACGCGCGCCGCCGCCCGCACCATGACCACCGGGGCCACCGGGGCGGCGGTCTTCGGCCTCGGTCACACGCAGCTCGCGCGTGCCGAACACCTGGCCGTCCATCGCCGACATCGCCTGCTTCGCTTCGTCCTCCGTCGACATTTCGATGAAGGCAAACCCGCGCGGTCGCTGGGTCTCGCGATCGAGCACGATGTGCACGCGTTCGACCGTGCGCCCATCTTGGGAGAATGCCGCGCGAAGCGCGGCCTCGTCAGCGTCATAAGGGAGGTTCCCGACGTAGAGTCTCTTGCCCATTGCCGTGTGACTTCCTCTGCGGTCGCAAGGTCCCATGCGTCGTCCGTCGAGGAAGCCGCCTCATCGAGGTGTCGGTCCGGACAACACATGCCACCGCGTGGGGCATCCCCAACGGTCGGGGCGCGATGATACTGGCCGACTCGTCCGCCGGAAGCGCCGACAGCGACTTTCCCCCTGTTGCACAGGGCCGGGTCGGGTCTACTTCGGCCCATGCGCGCGCTCGCCCCCCTGTTGCTCACCAGCTTCGTATGGTTCGTCGGTGCCTGCTCGGGCCCAGAACAGCGGCAACCGGTCCAGCCCATCGCCTCGGGCGCCATCGGCACCACCGAAGCGGCAGCGCCACCCGCATCCCCCATCACCGCCCCCGCGACCAAGACCATGCCTGCCGAATCCCCGCCTGCTTCCCCTTCCCGCGAACTCGCCACCTTCGGCGGCGGCTGCTTCTGGTGCACCGAGGCAGTGCTAGAGCAGCTCGACGGGGTGCTCGAAGTCACTTCGGGCTACGCCGGTGGCTCGGTCGAGAACCCATCCTACGAACAGGTCTGCAGCGGCACGACCGGTCACGCCGAGGTCGTGCAGGTGACGTTCGATCCGACCCGCATTCCGTTCGCGACGCTGCTCGAGTGGTTCTTCAATGCGCACGATCCGACGACGCAGAACCAACAGGGCCCCGACCAGGGCACGCAGTACCGCTCGGCGATCTTCTTCCACTCCGAGGCCCAGAAGGCCGTGGCACTCGCCGCGATCGCCAAGGCACAGAGCAAGTTCCGTGATCCCATCGTCACCGAGCTCACGGCGCTCTTGAAGTTCTGGCCGGCTGAGCCGTACCACCAGGACTACTTCCGCAACAACCAGAACAAGGGCTACTGCCGCGCGGTGATCACGCCCAAGCTGAAGAAGCTCGGCCTCGACCCGCAGCCGAAGTAGATCAGCGAAGTAGATCAGCGCCGCGTCCAGTCCTGGACCTGCAGCAGAAACTCCTTGCCCTCGTGCGTGTCGAAGATGGACACGCGCACGCGATCCTTGACCTCGAGGTCGAGCTCGAGGCGGAACGGGCGCCCCGCTGCATCGCGCGCATCGGCGAGCGTGCCCTTCAGTCGCAGTAGATCTGGCGTCTTGCCGGCGGCAGCACCGCTGCACTCGACCGACCACGTGCTCTGGTCGTCCCGCCACGACGCCGTGTAGAGCTGGCGCAGCGTGTCGAAGCCCAGGATCTGCATCGCATGCACATCGCTGCCGCGCAG
>JBDSBS010000063.1:0-6014 GCA_039921435.1 Planctomycetota bacterium
GTGCCACCGCTGCGGGCGCGCGCAGCGAGGCCTGTGGAGCGCGTTCTAGCAAGCTGCCAGGTGGAACGATGCGCGGTAGTGCCGCTGGGAATAGACCCGCGCGACGGGGTGCTTCGAACGCGGCGGCCAGCGGCCCTCGCACGCGCACGGCGCCGCCGGGTTCGAGCATGGCCTCCGCAGTAGTGGCTATCGCGGCTTCCGGGGCCCCGTTTGCGGGCGCTCGCGCGTCGCGCAGCGCGAGCGGGGCCGCGCCGACCGGACGAGCGTTCGCCGCCGTGACCGCTCCGGTCTGGCTCGGTCGCTGCGGCACCGACAGCTCCACGGTCGCGCGCGCAAGCGCACTGCCCGGCGGCTCGAGCGACTGTACTGGTGCGGCAGACGTACCATCTGCGGACGCACGCCGCGATGGTTCAAGGCCTCCGGCGAGCGGTTCGCGAATCCGCACGTCAATGCCGCGCGTGACCGCAGCCGCGGCCGCTGCTGCCGCCGGAACCGCGACGTCTGTGCTTCGTGCATCCCGCAACAATGCCACACCACCGACTGCCCGCGCGTTCGCGGACGCAACCGTGCTGGTCTGATTCGATGCCTGTGGCGTCTGCAGGGCTGAAGCGACGCGCGCAAGCGAACTTCCCGGTGCGTCGGCCATCGCCACCGGCGCAGCTAGCGTGCCTTGCGCGGCGGCGCGCCGCACTGGTTCGATCGCGCCCGCGACCGGTTCGCGAACGCGGACGTCGACGCCCAGTCGCGGCACCGCCGTCGCGGCGGCCGTTGCGACCGGAGCCGCGGTCCCGCTCGCTGGTGCTGGCGCATCGCGCAGCGCCGTCAGCGCATCGCCAACCGCACGCGCGTTCGCGCTGCGAACGACGGCCGCCTGCCCGAGCCGCGGCGGCGCAGCAGGCGCTTCTGCCGCGCGAGCGAGCGAGCTACCCGGCGGAACGAGCGCCGGCGTCGGTGCGGCGAGAACGCCGAGTTCGTCCGCGCGCTGTGGCCGCACCGAGTCTTGTGCAGGGGTGGGGCCAACAGGTGCTGCGAGAATCGGCGTGGGCTTGGGGGAAGCCGCAGTCGCGGGTGCGCTGCGCATCGGCTGCACGTCGGCGGGCCCCGCGTCTTCGCGCAGCGCTACCGAAGCGGTCGCGGCTCGCGCCGAGGGCGCGGCCAACGCGGCTGCCGCGGAAGGGGCCGGCACGAACAACGGTGCGCGTGCACCCCGCTCGACCGTCGAGTCCGGCGCGTCCGGCGCGGCGAGGTTCGGCAGCGCGCTCGTTGCACCTGCCTCGCGCGCGGCCTGCACTTCGGCGCCACCGGCGCGGTCGACGCCGAGCAATTCGGCGAGCACGTGCACAGAGGCTGCCCCTGCGTCGCTTCCCTGGCGCGGTGCACTCGAGGCGCTCGCGGTCGCTGCGGTCGCGTCCAACAACTTTGGCGCTTGCACCGCTTGCATGGCACCCTGCTCCGGCAGTTGCTCGCTGCGCTGCGGCTGGCTCACGAAGGCCCCGATATCAGGATCCGCCTTGGCCACCGCGGCGCCTGGCAGCACCACCGCAACGACACGCTCGCTCGCGTTGTCCGGCATACGCGCTGCGGCCGCAGAAGGAGCCGCTGCCGCCACCGCGGGCAGTTCGGTCGCCGCAGTCGCTGCCGCCGCGTCCTGGCCGTCCCTCGCCTGAGCCATTGCCGCGGCGTCCCGCACCAAAGCCTCGACGGCGACCGGTTTCGCTTCGGCTGAATGTTGCCATTCCGCACTGGGACCTTCGAGCGCCGCCGCCATTGCCTCGCGCTCAGGGCTCGTGCCAGGTGCGGCAGCCGCGAGCGAACGTTCGCTCGGTGCAAACTGCACGCGCGCAGAGAGGTCGTCGAGGTGCTGCCCATCGGCCGAAGCGCTCGACGAGTCCGCGGCCGCGACCAGCGTCACCTCGAGACTGCCGCCGTGCTCGTTGCCGCGCCGCGAGCCGTCCGAGATCTCGACCCCCATGAGCCACAAAAACAACAGGATGTGCAGCAGCAGCGACAGCAACAGGCACTGGGCTACCAGGTCGAGCGTCGACCACCGTCGCCCGAGGTGCAGCAACAAGAGCAGCAGGCCGCAGATGGCCATCACCGCGAGCAGGATCCACTCGAGCCAGCGCTGCCCTGGCCACCACGGATACAGTTCGGTCGCCCGCGCGCGAAACCAGAGGTCCGCCGCGCCGTCGCCGATGCGCGGCTGCAACAGGCCGAGCCGCGTGCCGTCGGCACTCGGCAGCGGCGCGCGCAGTTCTCGCGCGCCCCAGTCGGCACCGACGACCAACGGCGCATCGAACACGCCCGCACAGATGCTGGACCGCAGCAGGCGCAGCGGTTCGCCGCGCGCGCGGCGCACGAACCAGAGCGCGCCGCTGCCCGGCGCGAATGCCGGATCGCGGTCGACGTGGCTGCTCGTCCGTCGCTCGGGTGAAGCAAATACCGGCCGCGGATCCACATCGGAGTCGAGCTGCCAGCGATGCAGCACGCCGTCGTTGCCGTCGGCGCTCCGGCGGTCGATGCGCACGAACACGAAGTCGCTGCCGTTGTCGCTCGGCGCGGGATCCGTCTCGTCGAGTTGTGTGTTGCAGGCGGTGAGCGCAGTTGGCGCACTGAAGCGACCGTTCTGCGAGGTCGCCACGTAGAGGTCGTAGCCGCCGACGCCGCTCGGCCGATCCGACGCGAAGTAGAAGCGACCGTCGGGACCAAACGCAGGCGCCAGTTCGTTGTGTTCGGTGTTGAGGCCGTACAGCGGCTCGGGCGACACTGCGGGTCGCAATGGGTCCCACACCACGAGGTCCGAGGTGCCTTCAGCGCCGCTGCGACCGTAGACGAGTCGGCCGTCGGGCAGCGCCGCCACGCGCCCCTGCACGGGACCCGGCAGTTCGGCGAGCACTTCGGGGCTCTGCCAACGCAGCATGCCGGAGGTCGCCAGCTGTTGCGCCGTTACTTCACCGCGGCCGTCGGTGTAGTAGGCGGGCCGGCCGATGCGCAGCCCCGCGACCAGCGACCCAGACACGAGCAGCAGCGCCCACGCGGCGCGCATCAACCACCGCCGAGTGCGTTCGCGCATGCCCATGCGAGCCCTACTGAGCCTTCGCCGGCAGCGCCGCGAAGTCGACCTTCGTGAGCTTCGCCAATCGGCAGGCGTCGAGCACCTGCAGACCGACGCCGAACTGGGCAGCATGGTCGCCGCGCACCAGCACCGCTTGGTCGCGGTTGCGCTGGCCGGCCGCAAGCAACTTCTGGCGCAGGGCCTCCATCGTCACCTCGCGTCCTTCGACCGACAGGCGACCGTCGGCGAAGACATTGACGATCAGATGCGGGCCTGCTGCACCTTCCTTGCCGGTCTTCGCCTCGGGCAAGCGCAAGTCGAGTTCGACCTCTTCGCGCGCGAACGTAGTCGCGGCGAGGAAGAACACGAGCAGTAAGAACACGACGTCGACCATCGGCGTCAGGTTCAAGACCTCGTCGCGGTCGTCGTCGTCCTGATCAAGCCGCATGCGTGTCCCCGTCGGTGGCCTTGTTCGCAGCCGCGGCAGCACCAGCTGGTCCCGGCGCGGCCAGGGCCGCGATCGCCGGCGATACCGTCGCTGCGATGAAACTCGCGAGACGGCGCGCGCGCGCTTGCAGATGGGCGCCGACCAGCGTGGCGGGAATGGCGACGAACAGCCCGAACACCGTCGTGTAGAGCGCCACCTTGATGCCGGCTGCCAACTGTTCGCTGCTGCCCGCCTTGCCGAGTCCGGTCTGCTCGACCGCTGCGAACGAATCGGCGATGCCGAGCACGGTGCCGAGCAGACCGAGCAGCGGCGCCACGGCCGCCATCAGCATGATGCCTCGCACGTTGCCGCGCAGCAGCGCAGCTTCGGCAGAGAGCTGGTCCTCCATTGCCTTCTCGACGTCGGCGAGCAGGCAGCCGCGGCGGCGCAGACCAGCTGCTAGCACGCGCGCGGCTGGCGCCTCGGCTTCGAGAATGCCGGCTTCGATGACGCTTGCGCGCCCCTGCACCACCTGCTCGACGGCGTCGTGCACGACCACTGGTGCGACACGGCCCCGGCGCAGGCTCGCGTAGCGCTCGATGGCGAGGCCGACGACGACCACGGAGCAACCGAGGATCGGCCACATCAAGTAGCCACCGGCCGCGAAGAACTCGCCGATCGTCGCGATCACGTTTGGCTCTTGGAACAGGAAGGTCATCAACATGGCAGTCACACTCGTTCACTCGCTCGAACACTCTCGCTCAACCACCCGCTCAGCCGTCGCGCAGATGCGGCTGGGCCGCCTTCGCTTCCTCGCTGTCGGCGTACTTTTGCACGAGCTCCCGGAACAGCCGCTGTGCCTTCTCGGGCTGCTTCAGTTGCTCGTAGACAAGGCCCGCGTGCAACAGGCCGCGGCGCACCCACTCGGCGTGCGCGTAGAGGATCGACAGCTTGACGTAGGCATCGGCTGCCCCCATCAGGTTGCCGCCCTTCTCCCTGTTCTCGCCGAGCCGGAACTGCGCCTCGGCCGCCAGCGGCCCGTCGCTGAGTTCGGTCACCTTCTGCAGGCTCACCTCCGCCTTGTCGTGCTCGCCGCGTTGCATGCGCGCGCGGCCGAGCCAGAGGTGGGCGCGCGCAGCGTCGGCGCGGTCGCGCTCGCCACCGCGAAGGAACTGCTCGAGGGCAGGCACCGCGGTGTTGCCATCGCCGAGGCCGACGGCGCATTCGCCGAGCAGCAGGCGGGCGCGATCGGCGCGCGCGTGCTGCGCATCTGCCTTCAGCAGTTGCTGCAAGCGCTCGCTGGCGGCACGAAGGTCACCTAGCCGGTGGCAACACTCGGCGCCGAGGTAGAGCGCTTCGCCGGCGAGCGTTTCGCCAGGCAGGGCGGCAATGGTGCCGAACAGGTCGCGAGCGATCACCAATTGCGCCGCATTCTGTGGCCCCGTCTGTGCCCCCGTGCTGGGACCCGCTGCTTCGAACTCGGCGAACGCGAGCCGGTAGAGCGCGGCCCCGCGGTGGCTGCCCTGCACCTTCGGCAGCCGGCTGCGCGCCGAGGCCAGGTCCTTCTTGTCGAGGGCCGCGGCACCGAGGTGCAGGTTGGCCTCGCCGGCGAGTTCGACGTCGTTCGAGCCCGCGGCCACCTTGGTGAACGCACGCAGCGCGGCCGCCTCGTCGCCGTCGCGACGGCACGCCCACGCGAGTTCGTACTCGACACGGTCCGCGCGCTCGTAGCCGCCGTCGGCTGACAGCTTCGCCAGCGTGGCGCGCGCGGCCTTGTGGTCGCCGTTGCGAGCCTGGGCCGTGCCCAAGGCGTAGCGCATCGCGGGTGCCTTGGCATGCTTCGGGAACTGTTCGAGGAACGCCTTGGCCGCGGCGATCGCTTCGGGCCACGCCTTCTGGCGATGGTGCAGCGCCGACTGCAGTTCGAGCAGTCCCGCAAGTTCGACCGCGGCCGCCGGATGCACTCGCGCCCGGCCGAGAGCCGCTGCGCACGCCGCATCGTCGCCGAGTTCGAACGCGCACCAAGCAGAGCCGGCCAGCGCGCGCGCCGGTCGCATCGCTGCGCTGTGCGAGCGTGCCGAACAGCGGGTCGGCAGCGCGGTAGTCGCCCTGCAAGTAGGCCAGCTCGGCCTGTTCGAGCACATCGCCCTGGGCTGCGTCGGCGGCTCCGGCGGCACTGGCGACAGCGGCGGCGCGCTCGAGCCGCTTCTGGGCCGCCGCGAGGTCGCCCTTCTGTCGCAACACGCGCGCCGCAATGCGTTCGGTTCGATCTAGGAAGCGACCGGTCTTGTACCGAGCCCGGTAGAGGTCGGCTGTGGCCAGGGCCGGGTCAATCTCGCCGCCTTCGAACAGCGCCAGCGCCTGCATGGCCATTGCCTCTTCGGCAAACGTCGAGTCGGTTGTTGCCGCGATCGCGGCGAACTGCACCGCGGCAGCCTTCTTGTCGTCGCGCAGATAGCGACACCAGGCGATCTTCCACAGCGCCTTCTCCCGGTGCGCCAGCACCTTGGCCACCGCTTCGTAGTCGCGCTC
>JBDSBS010000064.1:0-3444 GCA_039921435.1 Planctomycetota bacterium
AACAGGCGACTGCTGCGGTTCGAGAGGGCAGGGAGTACTTGCAGCACCCGCTACGTGCGCGGGCGAGCGGCCGAGGCCGGAAGCGATGGTTGCAACGATTCCACCGCGGGCGCAAAGGCACCCGCGGTGGAATCAGCTCAGGGAGGACAGGTTCCCGTCGACGGCACGAAGACTGCCTGGATCGGCGAGCTGGGCAGGGTGGTGTCCAGCAGCAGCGCCAAGCCATTCCCGTCCAGAGTCGCCGTCGTGGTTTCCGCTGGCACACCAGGAGAGACGGGCGCGCCGACTGAAGCGGTAACGCCCGCCGGCAAATTGGTGAGGCGGCACAGCGTGAAGTCGGCAATCACGGCGGGTGCAGTGATCAAGTTCGGGCCTTGCCTGCGCTCGCATAGGTTAGTGGCCGGGTTATACGTGTTGCGTCCGTCAGCGCAAGTCGGGAACACGTAAGTCGCGAACAACGCGCTTACCGAGATGATCGACGTATCGGTTCCGGTCGTGCACTCGCGGATGCTGTTGTCGTTGGGGCCGAAGCCGCAGGCGCTGCCGTCGGGCGTGGTGTTGAGCTGCTTCTCGCCCATCTTGGTGAAGAACACGCTGTCAGGCGCGCAGGTCGGGCAGGTGAGCGCGAACGCCGCTTGGTGGCTGGTCTGATTCCCGCCCACCTGGAACGGTTCGCCCTCGTTGATGATCTCGGCGGAATCCGGGTAGATCGGGATCTGGTCGGTGACGCCCGCATTGCCGCGACGTGTCGATGCCCGTATCCGGGAATTACCCGAGGCGTCGGCACGCACGCGGCCGCGCACGAAGTCCTGTCCATAGGTCTGCGGGAATCCATTGGGCTCGAGATAGGTCACGGGCGACGATGGAAATTCGTTGAAGTAATTGAGGTTGGTCAGGTTCACCGCGAAGAACGGCACGAGTTCGAGTGGGTTCTTGTTGCGGAACGCCGCGCAATTCCTGGCGGTGTTGCCGATGCACGCGATCGCGCTGCGTGTCTCCGAAGTGAGGAAGTCGATGTAGATGCCGCGCGCGCTGAGATTGTGATACTTGCCGAGCGGCAATTCGGTCCGGTCGTCCTCGTCGAGGTCGAGGAATTCAGTGTCGAATTCGCGCGCCAACGCGGTGAACGTGGCCGGAGTGGGCGGGATCGGAGGATTGGCAGTCGAATCGCCCGGGGTCGCCGGACGACCGATCTGGTCCACAAGCCCCCCAACCGGATAACCCGACGGCAACGCGAGGGAAGAATCGACCGGTGTGCTGCTGGTGTCGATGCCCAGTGCGTTCTCGACATAGCGCTTGGCGAACGTCGCATAGCGTGAAGCGAGCGACGTGGGCAACATCGCCAGGGCGTTATTGGGATTGGTGCGCTGCGTCGGAGAGAGGTTTAGGGACACCAGGTTCTCGAGGCGGCTGTCGACGGCAACGCGGTTGATGCCGTCGACACGCACCAGGCGGCAGGCCTCGAAATATTGGTTGCCGGCGGTCGCCACAACCAGCGGCGGGGTCAGGAACAGGGTGGGGCTCGCATTGATGTAGTGCTTGTGGGGGCCGCGGCCGAACTCCGGTGCATACTCGATATGGGCACGGAATGGATCCACCTCGTAGCGCGGCAGCAGCGCAGGATCGGTGTCGACCGTCGGACGCTCCGTCACGGATTGGCCGTCGTCCTGATGGTCGCGGCAGCACGATGTGCACAGGTCGTCGAAGCGATTGACGTCCCCCGAGTCATTGATCTGGTCGATGGCCTGCGAAACCGCGCGACCCACGATGGGCCGCGGCGCGGTATACCGCTCGCCGGTCCACACGGTCGGCTCGTACGCCGGATCGGTGGCGGTGCTGGTCGCCGTATTGAGCGTGCACTTGCAGGACGCGTAAGCGAATTCGAGGCGCCGCTGCAGCAGCGGATTGCCGCCGTCGCTCAGGTAATTCTGCACGTTGAAACGCGTGAGGGTCGCACCGCCCGCGGCGTTGAACTGCACGGGTTTCGGATTCGAGCTGGCCGATGCCATCCCGTCGCCGATGGCGATCGGGATTATGCCTTCCGCGCTTGGCGCGAAGATGCGCACCAGCGGCTTGGTGCGAGAACCGTTGGGGCTCGAGACCAGCGATGCCGAGTCGGCCGGCATGATCGAGCCTAGTACGTCGGAGAGCGTGACCTGGCGGGTTTCTCCGCTTTCGTTCGCCCACGTCACGGCCACCACGACCCGCTTGAAATCGGGCTGACCATTGAGTGCAACCGCATCTGCCACCGGCACGAAGGCGGGCGTCGCCGCTGCAGGATTCCACTGGAACCGGTCGACGACCATCGAGCGGGTAAAAGCAAAATTCTGTCCGCCGATCGACAAATTCACAGTTGCAGCAGGGGCATCGACGATGTCGTTGCGCCAGCTCGCGGCGTCGCGGAAGGTGCGCTGGCGTTCGATCTCGGCCTTGGCCATCGCCAGCGCCGCAGACTGCAACTTACCGTCGGCGCTCGAGCGCATGAGACGCGCCTGCAGCGTGGCGAGCGCCAGCAGGCCGACCGACAGGATGATGATGGCAACCATCGCTTCAATCAGGCTGAAGCCGGAGGATCGGCGGAAAATCTTCATATCCAATTCCTAGAAACTGTCTGCGTCGGACCAGGAGCCCGGGAGTACACCAAACCGCTGGAAGCCGGGCGCGAATGCCAAGTTCGTGAGTACGCGCTCGTCATAGATGAACTGTGGGGAGCCGCGGATCGTCAGTGCACCCTCAGTCACCAGCGCGCCGTACAGCTGCATGCCGCCGCGGATGTCGACGGTCGGGGCTACGCCGAGGCCGCGTTTGACGAAGACCATGCCATAGATGACCGTGCTGGCCTGGATAGTCATCGAACCTTCCACGACGATGGCGACTGGCTCCGAAGGAGTTCCGATTTGGCCTCTCACATCGCAGCCAACGCCGGGCGGTGCGTAAAACAGGCCTGTCGACGCCGCGTTTAGGTTGGCGCAGCTCGTGCTGGTCAGCTGGATCGCCGTGCGCTCCATGAAATCGCGGCCATCGTCCTTGCCATTGCCATCCGCGTCCACGAGCGCGCTGGAATCTTCCGTCGAATTCTCCTGGCCGAAGATGTATTCGAACAGCGAGTCGTCGAGCGAGTTGGCCGCATTGTCGAGCGGGTGGAACGGGAAGTAGGTGGTGTCGGGCAGCGAACCGTTGGGCGTGGCGGCGGTGCTGTTGTCGACATCCATGACGTCTATGCCCTCGTATTGGGCGCTGCCCAGCCCGCCACCGGTGACCTTGCCCGACAGCAGACCCCGATCGATCTCGAGGCCGTTGCAGCGGCAGGTATCGCAAACCGTGATGCCGTCGTAAGGCCGCGGGCCGCCGGAGGTGAAATTGGTCAGGAACTCACCCAGGTGGCAACTCTGCATCGTGCCGCCGGTGGTGATGTCGACATCAGTGTTCGCCCAGATCGACAGC
>JBDSBS010000065.1:0-7587 GCA_039921435.1 Planctomycetota bacterium
GTTGGTGCCGGCGAGAATCCGTTTGGCGTACTGCCGGGCGCCCAGGTGAATCTGTAGACGGCGCCGACGGCCAGTTCGTCATTGGCGAGAATGCCGGTTGCGCTGCCGTAGGCTGATGGCCGCTTGGTCGGCCCATAAAGGGTGCCGAACCAGATCGTCAGCGACCCGTTCGTTTCGAGCCGAACGGCGAGCGCGCTGCCGCCGTAACCAAGATCGAATGGCGTTTCTTCGACCGAGCCGAGCCCATGCGTGTCACCGGATCCGCCGTCGCCCGTGCGCATGAGCCCGGGCTGCACCACGCGCACGCGCCCGCCCGGACAACCCAAGACCATTGCAGTCTGCCCGCTCGGCAGCACCACGGCCCGCAAGGCTTGCTGCGTCAGGATCGTCGTCGCCGTCGTGAAGCTGCGCAGGTCGTGGAACGGGGTGAGGTTGCCTATCGGATCCGCAGGCGGACCCGAAACGCTGGCCGGCCAACCCGCCGACGCCCAAGTCCCCAACACAGGCCAAGTGCCGAGGGGCTGCGAATTATATCGCTGGCCTTCGACCAGGTTGCCCCATCCGTCCCCGCGCGCTGACCAGAACCACGCCTCGCGCGTGTCGCTGTTCGCGTTGCTGGTATCAAGCACGGTGCCGCCCCATTGGTGCACCGCGAAGCCTTCGAAAACCCTGGTTCCGAGAGCATACCTACCCAAATTGTCGTGCTTGTAGAAGGGCGGCGTAGCCTCGTACAGAACCTCGAACACGTCGACTGGACACCACGGCTTGGACTCGACCGCGTCCACGACGCTGTACAGAGGATGCGCGAGAATCAGGTTGTCTAATGTCGTTGCAAAGGCACCTCTAGATATCGGAATCGGATCCCCATTCATGTTCCGATTGCCGAGATCATCCCACCCTCGCGCGTCTTTGGCCCCGAAGTCACACTCCCAGAGCTTCACCACACCATCGTGCCCAACCTGCCAGTACGCCCCGCGCTGGTCCAGCACATGAAGGAAGTTGTCCCCGCTGCGCCGCGACATCGCCCACGCCGCCGACAGACATTGGTTGGTGCGCGGCTGGATGTGCGTATCGGCTGGCGGATTCGGATCATTGCTGACCTGCATCAGATACTGGTTGCCGGGGGCCATCGACGGGATATGACCCGAAGTTGTGGATGAGCGCGTGAAGTCGCGGCGTACCTTGGTGGGTGTTGACAGACCACCACGAGGCCCCGGACGGGGCAGGTACGCCACATGCAGAACGCTACTTCCAAGACTCTCTCTCTTCCAGGTGCCGGTTCTGACGGAACCCTCGAGCAAGTGCTGCGAGCAGGAGCGCAACGGATGCTGATGGCCGCACTCGAAGCCGAGGTGACGTCGCTCATCGACGGGCTTGCGGACCAACGCGACGCGGCCGGGCATCGTCTCGTGGTTCGCAACGGCCACCATCGCTCGCGCAGGATCGACACCGGGATCGGCGCGATCGAAGTCGCCGCACCACGCATCAACGATCGCAGAGTCGACGAGAGCGGCAACCGCTTCGGTTTCACGAGCGCGATCCTGCCGCCCTACCTGCGCAGGACCAGAAGCCTCGAAGCCCTGATCCCGTGGCTCTACCTCAAGGGCATCTCGACGAACGACTTCGACGAGTGCATGCAGCTGCTCGTCGGCCCTGGGGCAAGCTCGGTGTCGCCGACGACGGTCGTGCGGCTCAAGGAGATCTGGGCGAAGGAGTACGAGTCGTGGTCCTCGCGGTCGCTGGCTGGCAAGCGCTTCGTCTACTTCTGGGCCGACGGTGTCTACTTCAACATCCGCCTCGAAGGAGGACACCAGTGCATCCTCGTGATCGTTGCTGCCACGGCGGACGGCGCCAAGGAGTTGATCGCCATCGCCGACGGCACGCGCGAGAGCGAGCAAAGCTGGACAGAGATCCTTCAAGACCTGAAAGCGCGCGGCCTCGAACAGGCACCCGAGGTTGCTGTCGGCGACGGTGCTCTTGGTTTCTGGAAGGCCGTCGCGAAGGTCTTCCCGACGACCAGGGCGCAGCGCTGCTGGTTCCACAAGAGCGCCAACGTGCTCAACTGCTTCCCGAAGAACAAGCACACCAGCGTGCTCGCAGACCTGCACGAGATCTGGATGGCCGACACGCGCGCCAACGCGTGCAAGGCCTTCGACAAGTTCCTCGTGACCTACCAGGCCAAGTACCCGAAGGCGACCGTCTGCCTCGAGAAGGACCGCGACGAGCTGCTCACCTTCTACGATTTCCCTGCTGAGCACTGGATGCACCTGCGGACGACCAACCCCATCGAGTCGATGTTCGCCACGGTGCGGTTGCGTCATCGTCGCACCAAGGGATCGGCCACACGTCTTGCGTGCCTGACGATGGTCTTCAAGCTGGCCGAAGCAGCGCAGAAACGCTGGCGCAAGCTGAACGGCTCGCTGCTGCTTCGGGACATCATCAACGGAGTCAAGTTCAAGGACGGAACCAAGGTCGACGCCGCGTGATCACGAATTCCTCATCCACAACTCTTGACCATATCCCCCATCGACGGCAGGACCACGTTGGTCAAGGGAGGGGGGGGTGGAAGGCGACAAGTGCAACAGGTCGTCGATGTGCAACCACATCAGAGATCCCGTGCGTGTAGCGACCACGACCTCCTGTTCGTAGACGCCGCCACTGTTGGTGACGAGATCGCCGACCACGATCGCGTGAGCCCCGCTACCGAACGGGTAGTAGCCCTCATGACTCGTCGGGCTGCCCCGCTGCTCGTTGGCGAACAGCAACTTTCTCGCGATCAGCTGTCCGTTCTGGCCGTAGAGCGACAGCGTGTCTTGACCTAGCACGAGCAGGTGGTCCCCGGCGCCGTCCTGGCCAGGCGGCAACGTATTGGTTCCCTCAAGGCACGTCGCGATGTCGATGGCAGCACCGAGGTTTGACACCAGCGGGGCGGACAGCCGGCTACCCGACGCGTACTGCCGCACCGCCACATTGTCGGTGTCGTCGTTCCACAACGCGACCGCCACCGTATTCAAGGCGCCGGCCGAGTCCATGTTCATCAGCTCGAGATCGATTGGGCCGCCCTGGCAGGGTGGATCGGGATCGGCTTGACTCGGCACAAAGCCGGGGTCCGTGAGGCGCTTAGGTATGGGCCTCGACGCGGCGAGCAATTTGGCGATCGGCAATCCCGGGGGCGGGCCCTGTTCGAACCGCACGTCGGCCACCACGCCGCGGGCCGACAGGATCGTCACCGCGTAGGGTTGCTCGCTCACCACAAAGTCGATGATGCCGGGCTCGGGCCACTCCCAGATTGGAAGCAGGCCTTCGCTGTAGAACACGAGCCCACCGTGCACCGAGGCAAAAACGATCTCCTTGCCCGTGTGCGAAGGCAGCACGTCGGCAACCTTCAGGTGGTGCGGCCGCGCCACTTCCCACGGCAACTGGACGGATGCCTGGACTTCGAGCGAGTCCTTGTTCAGCTTGAAGAGGTGCCGCCGAGTGCCGACGAGCACGCTCCACGAGCTGCCGGAGTCGATCGACGTCAGCGCGAAGCCCTCGCTACCGAGGCTCATCGACCTGTCGCTCGGGCCGACGGGGTTGCTCTGACCTACCTTGAGTAGCTGCTGCTTGTGCGCCGGATTGGGGTCGACGACGAAGTATGTGACGATGCCTTCGGCACCGACGACGTAGAGCCGCTGGTCGCGGATGAACATCGCTTCCTTGTTGCCAAGCCACGTGCCCGCAGCTCCGGGCTGCACGGCCTGAAACCAGTTGTCATCGCGCCGCAGCGGTTGGCTACTCGTATCCGGCATCGCTGCGCCCAGGCGCCCGAGCACCCATTCGTGCGGATCGTCGGGATGGAGCAGTTCTTGGGTCGATTGCCGGGGCTCGGCTAGCCACTTCGGCAACATGGTCGGTGGGACAGGCAGCTCGGTCGCACGCTGGGCCACCGCCTGCTCGATCACACCATGCGCGGCGTCGTCCATATGGTAGGTCAACGATCCCGTGTAGGGATTGGTCGCAGCCCCGCGACCGTGGCAGGCATTCTTCGCGCTCATCCAGGCGAACGTGTGTGATGCCGGCGAGCCGTAGGCCGAACTGCTGACGCTGCCCGACGCCTGCCAACCGATGCCGCTGAGGACCGAGATCCAATCCACGCCGGTCGAGGTCAGGTCTTCGTCGCCTACACCCCAGCAGGCCGGGCGGTGGGTGCGACCACGCAAGAAGCGCCGCGGGTACGAGAGGTCGTGGATCCACAGATCATGGTTCCACGTGTATTGGCCCCAGTGCAGGAAATCGGATTGGGTGACTTTGCTGGCACCCGCACTGCCCGTCAGCCAGGCTGTGTGGTTGCCGGCATCGTGCTCGCCAAACAGCCTCTGGATGCTTGGATTGATGAACTCGGCGTAGCAGCCGTGCACCCGCTCAGGGTAACGCATCATCGCCCACATCGCCTGGTGGCCGCCGTTGCTGCTGCCGGCGAAGACCACCACCACGCGCTGCTGGATGTCCGTCGGGGTCAGCGGCGCAAACCCCGGGTAGGCGTGCAGCGGGTTGCGCACGCTGTTCTCCTGCAACAGCAGGATCACCGCCTGCAGGACCTGCATGTTGCGCTGCTCGTTGAGCGTCGTCTGGCGGAACGGCACACTCAGTACGGGATAGACGGCGATCGGCCAGTAGGACGGATTGGCGACGTCGGGCCAGGTGGCGATCAGCTGCGGCCCCAAACGATCGACCGGGTTGTTGTTGTTCAGAAAATTGGCGGCGGAACGCGTTGGCCCCTTCTCGTTGCGCACGAGTCCGTCGGGGCTGAAGATGCCGCGGTAGGCCTGAGACCACCCGTAGTAAACGCCCAGGTAGTCGCCTGGGAACCCCGACGTCGCCTGCGTCTGGATACAGATGACGATCTTCTTCGGCGGGGTTGGCCCAACAGTGGGGCAAAACATCTCGAACGCGCCCTGGTCGACATAGGGCTGTCCGAGGCTCCCGTAGAGCGGGTGCGTGTCAGGCAGGTGGAGACCCGCGGGTCGCAGGTAGCCGTAGAACCTGCGCATTAGGGCGCCGCCGCTAGGATGCAGCGGGTTGGTCCAGGTGAAGGAGCTCCACGGGTTGATCAGGTTGCTGTGATCCGTCGGGTCGGTATGGATGTCGTCAGCCGTGAGGTTGGTCCCGTCGTCTTCCATGAACCAACCGCCGTAGTCGGCATCCGCTTGGCTCCCGGGGGCAAAACCCTCGCCGTGGTTCCAGATGTTGTCGGCGTACGCAAACATCGGTGAGGAGCCATTGCGCACAGCCCCTTGTGCCGGGTCAGCGATCGCTGTGTGCACGTGGCGCGTCGGTCCGCTGGTGGTGAATGGATGCGGGACTTGCGCGCCTGCCGTTCCGGCCAAGCATGCGATCGCGGCTACGCCGCTACCGATCCAGTGAAGAAGACGGAGAGACGGAGACGGAGAGACGGAGAGACGGAGAGACGCTCGATCACAACAACCTCCTTCACGATTTTGAGACGGAGCGTACCACGCAGGCACATTCTGGCAATCCCCTTGCTCAAGGCGCTCGCTGCAACAACCGCAGCTACGCGCCCATCGCGACTGCCGACCTGGCCCCCATCGATCGCCCGACCGACTCTCGCCGCTTGGCGCCAACGAACAGCCAAGCCGTTCGACGGCCCCACGAGCAGAGCCAGACTACCACAACCAAGGATGCGGGACCGACCCTCGCCCAACTGCCCAACTGCGACTGCGAAGAGTCTTATCCGCCGACCGCCCTTGGCCGATATCTTGCTCGCGCCTCCGCCACCCCCACCCCACCATGCGCAACTCGTACCTCGTCTTCGGCCAGCCCCTCATCGAACAACCGGAGATCGACGAGGTCCTCAACTGCATGCGCAGCGCGTGGCTCGGCACGGGCCCCAAAGCCGCCGAGTTCGAACGCCGCGTCGCCGACTACAAGGGCGTGCCGCACGCCGTCGGTCTCAACTCGTGCACGGCCGGCCTTCACCTCGCCTGCATCGTGCTCGGCCTGAAGCCCGGCGACGAAGTCATCACGACGCCGATGACGTTCTGCGCCACCGTCAACGCCATCGTGCATGCGGGAGCCACCCCAGTTCTCGCCGACGTCGATCCGGTGACGATGAACCTCGATCCCGAACAGGTGCGCAAGAAGGTGACGAAGCGCACGCGTGCCTTGCTGCCCGTGCACTTCGCCGGCCGCGCGTGCGCCATGGACGAACTCATGGCGATCGCCAAGCAGCACGACCTGCGCGTCATCGAAGACTGTGCGCATGCGATCGAGACCGAGTACCGCGGCAAGAAGGCCGGCACGATCGGCGACCTCGGCGTCTTGAGCTTCTACTCGACGAAGAACATCGTCACTGGCGAAGGTGGCATGGTGCTCACGCGCGACCCGGTGCTGGCGCGCCGCACCAAGATGATGGGCCTGCACGGCATGTCGCACGACGCGTGGAAGCGTTTCTCCGACGACGGTTACAAGCACTACGACGTCGAGGAAATCGGCTTCAAGTACAACATGATGGACCTGCAGGCGGCCATCGGCATGCACCAGATCACGCGCGTCGAAGCGTACTGGCAACGGCGCCTCGTCATCTGGCAGCGCTACATGCACGAGCTGGCCGGCCTACCGATCACGTTGCCAGCACCGCTGCCGACCGACGAACGGCACGCGCTGCACCTGTTCACCCTGCAGGTCGACAAGCAGCAGTGTGGCAGCTCGCGCGACGAAGTGCTCATGCGTCTGCACCGGCAGAACATCGGCACGGGCGTGCACTACCGATCGATCGCGGACCTCGCCGTTTACCGCCAGCGTTTCGGCTGGCAGCCGGGGGACTTCCCGCACGCCAAGGCCATCGGCGATCGCACGCTGTCGATTCCGCTGTCGGCCAAGCTCACCGACGCCGACGTCGGGGACGTGATAGCTGCCGTACGAGCGGCCGTCGGCAGCTGAGTGGGGGGAAACACTGATTCTCCGTCTGGAAGACTCGCCAGGTTGAGGAGCGGTCTGCTCAGTGCCGGTACCCACGTGCAGTGGGAAGTCGAGAAGGAACGTCCGAGAACGCATCGGCGGCAGATCTGCGCGAACCGCTCGCCTGGGTCACCGCGCTCGCAACGGCGTTCAAGAACAATCGCCATCTACCCGCAGAACCATCCGCGCGTCGAGGGTGCGGCCAAGGACTTCGTCGTCCACCTCGCGCAGGCCGGTAGCCCGAGGGCAAGGCAAGGGCATCCTGCAACCCACCGTGGCAGTCGTCGACAGCGTCGGCGGCGAGTAGCTCGCCGAGAACGACGAGCAGATCCTCGACCTGAGCGACATCTCGTGCGGCGCGGCTCGCTCCATCCTGCGAGAACTGACGCCCGATCAGGCACAAGAGCAGCTGCTTCGCAAGAGCGAACGGGGCGCCGCGAAGCCCGTCGCACAGCCAGCGCCGGCGCCAGCAGAGGAACCGACACCGCAGGTGAGCGCGAACAAGCTGGACAAATTGAAATCGCTGTTCGACTAGCCCGGATAATTCACGAGCAGATTGAAGTTCGAGAGGAGGACCAACGTACCTGGGGTTGCGAAGCCACCAAGGTGCCAAAGGCGCCTCCTCTC
>JBDSBS010000066.1:0-3332 GCA_039921435.1 Planctomycetota bacterium
AGTGCAGCACGAACTGGTGCACGACCTGCTGCAGGTCCGCGAGCGACAGTCCGCCGGTGGCCGCACGTTCGCGCATTACGTCGGGGATGCTGCCACGCAGCGGCGTGTAGCGCAGCTTGCCGTCGGGCACTTCGTCCTTGGTGAAGAAGCGCTCGCGCTGGTACGCGTCGTAGCCGTCGGGTTCGTGCCAGCGAACGACGCGCGTGCCGACATCGAAAGGCTGACCGCAGGCTTCGATCGAGTCGATGCTGCGCGTGCTCGGTGTGCTTACGCAACGCACGAGCAACAGCACGGCGACCGCGGCCACACACGCAGCGAACAGGTGTCGGCGGCGTTCTTTTGCCAGGATGTTCATCGGGTCAGGGTCGGTCGCGCCAGGTGCCAATGGGTCGCCGTCTGCCACGCTTCGGCTACCGTCAGCATCTCGGCCTCGCCGTACAACTTGCCGACCAAGGCCAGCATCGTCGGGCGACCGCCGCCCTCGGCATCGGCGCCGACGGGCAGCACGTACGTCGGATGGCCGGTGAGGTTGGTCGCCGTGAGCGTGTCGCCGCCGTGGGTGGGGGCCACGAACACGTCGATGCCAGTCAGTGCCGCGTGCATGTCGGCGCAGAGCTGCGTGCGGGCGCGACTCGCCTGCAGGTACTCGACCGCCGGGATCGTGCGCGAACTGCGGAACTGGTTGGGCCAATCGCCTTCGCCCTGACCCGGTAGCTGGCCGAGCAGGCCCTGGCGGGTGAACTCGTCGAAAGCCGCGGCGGCCTCGGCGTGTAGCATGCACAGCAGGCCGCGGTAGGGGGCCTTCGGCAACGTCACGGGAACGAGCTCGACACCCTGCCCCTCGAGCCAGCTGACGAAGGCCTTCTCGTCGTCGCGCCGCGGCCAGCGGTTCTGTTGCAGCAGGCCGATGCGCAAGCCGGCGAGGCCACGCCCGGCGCGCCACGCAAAGGCACTGTCGCGCGCGGCGGGGTCCTTGCCGTCGCTGCCGCGCATCGCGTCGAACACGAGTGCGGCGTCGACTGCCGTGCGCGCGATCGGTCCGACCTTGTCCATCGTCCACGACAGCGGCATCGCACCGTGGCGGCTGATGGTGCCAAACGTCGGGCGCAGGCCGGCGATGCCGCAGCGGTTGCACGGCGAGACGATCGAGCCGAGCGTCTCGGTGCCGATCGCGAACGGAACGAGGCCCGCCGCCACAGCACTCGCGGGTCCTGCCGACGAGCCGCTGCTGCCCTGTTCGGGGTTGTATGGATTGCGCGTTCGGCCGCCGTGCCACAGATCGCCCATCGCCAGAGCTCCGAGTGAGAGCTTGGCTGTGAGCACCGCACCTTGGTCGTGGAGCCGGCGCAAGCACGTCGCTTCGACCTGCCACTCGTGGTCCTTCCACGGCGCCGCGCCAAACGTCGTCGGTGCGCCGGGCCAACCGAACAGGTCCTTGGCGCCGAAGGGAATGCCGTGCAGCGGGCCGCGGTCCTTGCCCGCGGCCAACTCCGCATCGAGCTCGCTGGCGCGCGCGAGGGCCTGGTCGCGCAGCAGGTTGACGACGCAGAACAACTGCGGGTCGAACTGCTGCAGGCGCGACAGCGACAGTTCGGTGAGCCGGCGCGACGTGACGAGCTTCTGCCGCAACAGGCTCGCGAGTTCGGCGACCGACGCGAACGCGAGGTCGCTGTCGGTGGCTGGCATGGCGATGTCGCGCGCGATGGCGAAGGCGACCTTGCCCGTGGCTGCGGCGCGCGCTTGGCCAGTCGGCACCGGGTCGAACGTCGCACACGGCGGCAGTTCGAACGGGATGGTGAGCTGGCGCACCGCGCCGTAGCCTTCGCGCAGCTGCTTGAGCTGGTTCGCGGCGAGGGCCCGTTCCTCAGCCGTGAACTCGAGCCCGGCGAGCCGCGCAGCGGCGGCCATGTCGTCGGCGTCGTCGACGCGCCGATGCAGCAACGTGGCGCCCGGCGCCATGCCGAGGCCGAGCAGGAAGGTGCGACGGTTCGCGCCGGTGGATTTCGACTGCATGGAGATGGTAGGGGAGGGAGTTCCCTGAATCCGACAGATGGCAGGCTCGCGAGGCCACAGGCAGAACCCAGGCAGTGCCGGCGGCCCGTGGCTATTGTGTCCGCCCGCCTTCACGATCCCAGACCCCAGCAGAGCTTCCTCACCGATGCACCACCCGACCTTGCCGTGGCTGTTCCTCGCCGTTTCGGCCACCGCCCCCTCTCTCACAGCACCGCTTGCAGCGCAGGCGCCCGAGGCCGAGGCCGCGGTCGCTGAGAAGCTCACGCCGCCGCCGGCGATGTTGCGCATCCTCAAGAAGGACCTGCTCGAGCATGCGACGTTCCTCGCGTCGGACGAGCTCGGCGGTCGGCTGACGGGTTCGCCGGGCCAGGAAGCGGCGGCCAAATACATCGCGGCGCACTTCGAGCAGCTCGGTCTCGAGCCGCTTGGCGACGAGGCCACTGACAAGCAGGCCAGCGGCAAGCGCAGCTACTTCCAGCGCTACGGCCTGTCGCGCACGCACGTGCTCGAGAAGACCCTGCTGACGCTCGGCTCACTGTCGATGCGCGACGGTTTTGCGGTGCTCGGCGGCAAGCCGGTCGACGTCGACCTTGAAGGCAAGCTGCGCTTCGTCGGGCTCGGCCGCACGCGCGGGACCGCCGCCGACGTCGGCGAAGACGAGAGTCTCGAAGGCCAGATCGCGGTCGTGGCCCTCAAGGGGCCGCGCGGCCGCGTCGACAAGCCGTTGACCGTCGAGCAGAAGTTCGGCATGTCGTTCCAATCGTTCGGCACGTTGGGTCGGACTGCGAAGGACCTCGAGAAGAAGGGGGCGCGCGCGGTGCTGTTCGTGCAGCTCACGGATCCGGCGGGCTTGTCGGACGTGCTCAACTATCTGGCGGTGGCACCGGGCAAGGACACCTTGTCGGCCAACTTCCAAGGCGCCGACGAGGGCATGGGTGGCCTCGCGGGCATGCTGGGCGGCGGCAGCGCAGCACCGTCGCTCGTGCTGTCGGTGCCGGCGAGTGCTAAGCTGCTCGCGGAACTGGCCGTCGATTCCGCGCAATTGGCGACGTTCCTCGGCGGGGAAGGTGAACGGCCACAGGGCAAGGCGGACGTGCCGGCGCGAGTCCAGGTCGCGATCGAACGCGATGCGAAGGCGACGGCCTGCAACGTGGTCGCGGTGCTCGCGGCAGCGACCCGACGCTCGCGGCCGAGGCGATCGTCTACTCGGCGCACATGGACCACATCGGGCGCCGCATCGACGGCGAGATCTTCAACGGCGCCGACGACAATGCGTCGGGCTCGGCCGGGCTGATGTCGATTGCGGCCGCGTTCGCGCA
>JBDSBS010000067.1:0-3597 GCA_039921435.1 Planctomycetota bacterium
GAAAATCCATGAAGCTTCAAGCCAGCCGTCTCCGCAATTTCTTTGCGCTGTGTCTCTTCGCCCTGCCGGTGGCAGCCGCGCAGATCGATATACAAGGTCCGCCGGGCAGCACCCGGTTTGGCGAGAACGTCACGGTCCTGCCCAATGGCAACATCGTGGTGCTTGATCCGTTTGGCGGTGGTGGCGTGGGTCGTGTGCACCTGTACTCGCCGACCGGCGCTTTCATCAGCACGTTGGCGGGCAGCAACACCAACGACAATATCGGCAGCGAAGGCGTCGTGGTGCTCAGCAACGGCAACTTCGTGGTGGTGAGTCCCTACTGGCACAACGGCGGCGTCATCAACGCGGGCGCCGTCACCTGGGTCGATGGCACCGCAGGACTGTCCGGCGCGGTGTCCCCCGCGAACTCGCTGGTGGGCAGTGCTCAGGACGACACCGTCGGCAGTGCGGGTTCGACGGTCAAGTCCGGCGTGATCGCCCTCACCAACGGCAACTACGTGGTCGCCAGTTCCAACTGGAACAACGGCGTGACGACCGGCGTCGGCGCGGTGACGTGGGCCAATGGAGCCACCGGACGATCCGGCGCGATATCGCCTGCCAATTCCCTGATCGGCTCCAACTTCAGCGATAACGTGGGATTCAACGGCGTGACTGCGCTCACCAATGGTCACTACGTCGTCAGAAGCATGCTCTGGAGAAACGGCGCGGCGGAGGGCGCTGGTGCGGTCACGTGGGGCAACGGCACCGCGGGTATCACGGGGGTGGTGTCACCTTCCAATTCGCTGGTGGGCACTGTCTTCAATAACCTGGTGGGTGCTGGCTCCATTGGCGTGCTGAGCAACGGCAACTATGTGGTCGTCAGCCCTTCGTGGAGCAGCGCAACAATTTTCCAGGCAGGCGCGGTGACTTGGGCCAACGGTGCCACCGGTCGCACTGGCGAGGTTTCCGCGAGCAATTCGCTGATCGGTTCGACCGAAAATGATCGGGTCGGGTCTCCCGGTGTGAGCGTGCTCACCAACGGCAACTATGTGGTGCGCAGCGCCAATTGGGACAGCGATTCGGCCTCGAACGTGGGGGCCGTGACGTGGGCGAACGGTGTCACCGGGCTTGTTGGCGTGGTTGGGCCCACCAACTCTCTGGTTGGAAGCACAACCGACGATCTGGTCGGGGACGGCTTTTTTGTCAACAATCGTTTGAATCCCGGCGTGGTGCCGCTGAACAACGGCAACTATGTCGTCCTCAGTTCTGGCTGGGACAACGGTGCCACCGCGGATGCCGGCGCCGTCACCTGGGCCAATGGCGAAACCGGGCGTTCGGGTGCGGTGTCAATCTCGAATTCACTGTTTGGCCCGTCTGCAGGCGACAACGTTGGCGGCGCTGGCGCATGGCCGCTCGCCAACGGCAACTTCGTCGTTCTGAGTCCTAGCTGGAGGAAGGGCGCTCTCCAGCGTGTCGGTGCGGCTACCTGGGCGCCAGGAAACGCTGGACTCGTCGGCCCGGTATCGGCCCTCAATTCGCTGACCGGCACCACTGAAGGCGACAATATCGGCAGCGACGGTCTCGCCGCTCTAACCAACGGACACTATGTCGTTCTGAGTCCTTTCTGGAACAACGGCGCGAACAACGATGTAGGAGCGGTGACGTGGCTGAACGGCAATGCCGGTACGTCGGCTTTGGTCTCTTCGACCAATTCGCTGGTGGGTGCCTCTCCCAACGACTACGTCGGCATCACGTCGGTGGCCGTGCTGACCAATGGCAATTACGTGGTGCCGAGTCCGAACTGGGACGACGCGGCGCGCGCCGATGTGGGTGCAGTGACCTGGGCCAACGGCAGCACGGGACTGGCAGGCGCAGTGACGGCGGGCAATTCGCTCATCGGATCGACGGCCGGGGACGCCGTTGGCGGCTTCGATTCCGGTGCAGTCGCGGCGACCGTGACGGCAGGACTGGCCGGAGGGAACTACGCGGTCGTCAGCGATTTCTGGGACAACAGCGCGCTGATTGATGCAGGCGCGATCACTCTTGGCCGCGGCGACGCCGGTACGGTGGGTGTGATCAATGCCAGCAACAGCGTGCGCGGAACTGCGGCCAACGATGGTCAGAATCTGGTGTTCGGCTACGACCCAGCGCGCGCGCAAATCGCGGTCGGTCGGCCGGCAAGCAATATCGTGAGCCTGTTCCAACTCGCCGTCACCGAGGTCATCTTCGCCAACAGCTTCGAGTAGGCGGCCCCGCACGGCGCGCATGTCGGTCAGCGAAATTGGAGCGGCGTTGACTGATCGTCGAGCAGCGCGCGGGCGCCGCTGGAAAGTAATGCTTGTGCGACCTGGGCGCCAAGCGCTTCCGCGTCTCGATGACTGAGGACGCTGGTTTGCGCGGTGGCGCGCAGCGATTGACCTGTGCGTTGCGAGCCGACCCAGCCGGTGAGGTGCATGGTGTTGCCGGCAAGTTCGGCGTAGGCGGCGATGGGCACCTGGCAGCTGCCTTCGAGGGCGCGGGTGATGGTGCGTTCGGCGGTGACGCACAGCATCGTCGATGCGTGCGCGAGCGGTGCGACCAGTGCGGCGATGTCGGCTGCGTCGCTGCGGCATTCGATCGCGAGCGCGCCTTGCGCGGCGGCGGGCAGCCAGTCTGGCGCGACCAGGCGCTCGGCGATGCGCGCGCCGAATCCGAGTCGTTCGAGGCCTGCGCACGCGAGGATCGCCGCGTCGATTTCGCCCGTGTCGACTTTTGCGAGGCGCGAACCCACGTTGCCGCGGAGGTCAACCGCGACGAGGTCGGGACGGCGCGCGATGAGTTGCAGCTGACGGCGCAGCGACGAGGTGCCGACGCGCGCACCGAGTGGCAAGGCATCGAGTCCGTTGCCATTGCGTGAGACCAGGGCGTCGAAGGGATCTGCGCGTTCAAGGATCGCGGCCAGCACGAACGGTGGATCGAGTTCGGTGGGGATGTCCTTGGCGGAATGCACTGCCATCTCCGCGCGGCCATCGAGCATGGCGACTTCGAGTTCCTTGAGGAACAGGCCCTTGCCACCGATGTCGGCAAGCGAGCGGTCGAGAATTTCATCGCCACGTGTCGACAGGGGAACCAGTTCGACGTGCAGGTCTGCGTGCAGATCGCGCAAGCGCGCAGCGACATGTTCAGCCTGCCACAACGCAAGCGCGCTGCGGCGCGTCGCAATCCGCACGATCTTGAGCCCCTCCCCCTCCGGGGGAGGGGTTGGGGAGAGGGTTCTAGCTTGCCGCGGCGGCCCGTTGCTTGCGCGCAAGATTCTCAACCTTCGCTTCGTAGAACCCTCATCCGGCGCTGCGCGCCACCTTCTCCCGAGGGGAGAAGGAAACAGCACGCGCCTGGCGAGGGGAATCAAAGCGAATCACAAGGTGCGGACCATGCGGCGCAAGCTCGCGAGGTTGCGGCGCGAGACTTCAACGGGTTCCTTCATGCCGCGCAGTCGCAGCAGCATGCGACCGTCGGGTGCGCGCGTCAGCGCCTCGATGCGCTCGACTGCGGCGAGACAGTTGCGATGGATGCGCACGAACGGCTCGCCGAATTCGTCCTCGAGCGCTTTCAGCGATTCCTCGATCAGGAGTTCGCCAT
>JBDSBS010000068.1:0-6964 GCA_039921435.1 Planctomycetota bacterium
GACCGAGAACGTCGAGCGCAGCGACCCGGTAGGCCTCGGCCAAGGTCGGGAAGTTGAAGATGCGGTCGACGAACATGCCCGCGTCGAAGTTCGTCATCATCGCCATCTGAGCTAGGTGCACGAGCTCGGTTGCGCCTTCGCCAATGATCTGGCAACCGAGGATGCGCAGCGAATCGCCGTCGACGATCAGCTTGAGCAGCCCGTCCGCCGAGGCGGCGATCTGGCCGCGCGCCAGTTCGGCAAAGCGGGCCCTGCCCACCAACACATCGGCGTGCTGCTTGCGCGCCTCGGCTTCGCCGAGCCCGACGCAGGAGATCTCAGGGATCGTGTAGATGCCGCTCGGGATCAGGTCGCTGCCCGGGCTGACCGGCATCTGCAACGCGACGCGCATCGCACGGCGTCCCTGTTCCATCGACGCGGACGCCAGCGAGGGCGGTCCGATGACGTCGCCAGCCGCGAAGATGTGCGGCACGGCCGTGCGGCAGTCGGCATCGACAGGAATCTGCCCGCGGTCGTTGATCGCGAGGCCCGCCGCCTCGATGCAGAGTCCCTCGACGTTGGCTGTGCGGCCGAGCGCGCACAGCAGTCGTTCGCTGCGCACTTCACGGCCATCCTGCAGCGTGGTCACGACGGTGTCGGCGCCGTTCCAGACGACGCTCTTGACCTTGGCGCCACCGATGAAGTGGCAACCTTCGTGCGCTTCGAACGCGGCGACGAAGCGATCGAGGATCTCGCGGTCGAGGAAGCCGAGCGGACGCTCGCCGCGGTCGATCATCGTCACGGGCACGCCGAGCGCCGCGAAGATCGTCGCGTACTAGGAGGCGATCACGCCAGCACCCAGCACGGTCAGCGACCTCGGCAGGTAAGCCATGTTGAGGATCGAGTCGCTGTCGAACACATACTCGTGATCGACCGGGATCTCTGGCGGCGTGCGCGGGCGCGAACCCGTCGCCACCACCACGATGTCGGCGCGCAGCATGCGCGTCTTGCCGTAGATCGACTCGACGGCCACGGTGTGCGGATCGACGAAGCGAGCGCGTCCGTGCACGTTCTCGATGCCATTGCGGCGCATCTGCCCCGCCTGGTACTCGACGTGTGCGGCGACCACACACTGCATGCGCTCCATGAGGCTCGCGAGCTGCAGGTCGGGCGGCAGTTCGAACTTCATGTGGCGCCCGATGCGCGAACGCAATCCCGTGATGTGCACGGCCGTCTCGCGCAGCGTCTTGCTCGGAATGGTGCCGCGGTGCACGCAGGCACCGCCGATACCAAGTTCGCGCTCGACGACGCAGACGCTGCGGCTGGCTTTGGCGGCCTGCACGGCAGCCTTCTGCCCGGCCGGACCGCTGCCGATCACGACGATGTCCCAGTTTTCGGTGGCGGGTTCCCGGGCCACGGCGGGCTGCGCTGCGGGAGCCAGCATGGCTTGGTCTCGAGTGGTCGCGCCCTGCTTGGTCGGGTCTTGCTTGGTCGGGTCTTGCTTGGTCAGGACCTGTGTGGCGAGGCTCATCGCAAGCCCTCCGTCACCTGCAGCGCGCGTTCCCGCATCTCGAGCAGCTGCTGCATCTGTTCGGCGTAGAGGTTGAGCACGACCAGAGCCGGATGCGACTTCAGCTCCTCTTCGGTCGGTGGCTCGGCGAACGGTCCCGGCGCGGCCAGGTGCGCCAACAGATCTGCGAGGCAGACCGTCATGGCCATGTCCTGGAAGCGCGTGGCCGAATGCGCATCGTGATGGAACTGGATCGACTCGGTGATCTGTTCGGGCAACTTCCACTCGCGCGCGAGCAACACGCCGACCTCGATGTGGTGCTCGGCAATCGCCGCGATCAGCGCCTCGGTCGACACCTCGAGCTTGTTCTCGGCGGTCATCTTGTCGACGTTGTCGAGCAGCGCCGCCTTGCCGACGTCGTGCAGCAGACCGCACAGGAACGCGATCTCGACGTTGCGCCGCCGCAGCCGCGCGATCTCCTTGGTGAAGAACGCCGTCAGCACCGAGTGCTGCCACAACGACGAGAGCAGCTTCGCGTGCTTGCGGTCGCCGAACATGCGGCCGCGCACCGACACGGCCATGACGATCTCCATGACCACCTGCATGCCGAGCCGGCTGCACGCCTGTCGCAGCGAGCTGCACGGGATCTGCCCCATGTAGGCGGCCGAATTGGCGACGCGCAGCACGTTGGACGCGATCGTCTGGTCGCGGTGGATCACCGCCGAGAGCTTGGCGGCGTCGGTCGACTCGAGTTGGCACAGGGCCATCACTTCGGTTGCCGTGCCGGGCATCGGCGGCAGCTCGATGCGGCGCGCTGCGATCTGCTGTTCGAACACCCGCGATAGGTCCGAGGTGGCGCTGGTCATGCTCACCTTCCATCGACCACCGCGGGGGCTCGTTGTGAGTGGCCGCGGACCGCTCGGTGGCACCGGCCGCGCCCTGTGCTTTGCGGTTGGCGACGGGGTCGGCGACCGCGCCCGGCCCCGTCACGCGGCGATCAGTAACCGACCGTGACGTGCACGCCGTTGCTGGTCGGGAGTGGCAAGCTCACGGTCGGCAGCACCGCAGGGTCGAGCGAGGCTCCCTGCATGTCCATCTTGAAGCCGTGCGCGGACGCCGTGTTGGGCAGGACCAGCGAGTAGTTCGCGACTCCCGCGGACGCGATCAGCGTCAGCACGAGCTCGCTGCTGGTGTAGGCAGTGCACGAAGCGGGGAAGCCGAACGGCGCCAGCGGCAGAGGTGCTGGTGTATTCGACAGACCGATGATCACCTCAGCCTTGGCCGCGAATCGCTTCATCGTGAGGGCGCAGACTCAAGAGCAACCGTTGCGCGCACGCAAGGCGCGGGTGCAGGCCAAGCCCGACTTTCGCTCGGCGACATTTACCGCTGGCGCGCAAGCACGATGCACCTTGAGAGACGACCGCCCGCGGCACCACGGCACCTAGCACTCTTGCGAGGCCCCGTTATCGTGCCACCCCATGCGTCACCTCTTTGTTGCCTCAATCTTCATCGCGCTACCGATGACCTCGACGCTGCCTGGGCAGGCAGCACCCGACTGGTCCTCGGTGTCGATCCCGAGCGGAGTCGCGACTGCGAACGCGGTCAGCATCGGCAAGCTCGTGAGTTACGTCGACGGCAACACGCTGCACGTGTACTCCGCGGCCCTGCGACGATGGGCCACCCGCTCGGTCGCATCCAACGCCCTCGTGCGCCTCATGAACGACTGTTTGATCGTCCAGGACATAGGCGGCTGGACCGCGTTCTCGGCCTACCGCGGCACCTTCGAAGCGCTGTCGACGTCCCCGGCTTCGCAGCTGTTGAACCCCGGCGGCAACAACAACGACACCATCCTGCTCGTCGCCGACGGCAGCCAACTGCACGCCTTCAGCGGTTTCCAAGGCGCCTGGACGACGCGCACGCTGGCACCGGGCTACGCCTGGTCGGTGCAGCGCCATACGGCCGTCGTAAACCAGGGCAACCTGCTCACCGCGATGGACGCCTTCACGGGTCAGTGGCACGACCTCATGGTGCCTGTGCCCCCGACGACGGTCACCGCCAATGGCACAGCCGGGTTCGCCTTCGGGCCCGCGACGGCATACGGCTTCTCCGCAGTGCACGGCACGTGGCAGACGGCACCGGGCATACCGAACGCGACCTTCGTGCGCGCCGACGACTGGGCGATGTTGTACGACTCGACGCAGATGCTGGCCTACAGCGGCCTGCGCGGCAACTTCGATCAGGCCCCGCTCGGCGTCACGACGATGCTCGCCACCGAGGACCTGTTCGCCCTGTTCGATACCCCAGCCGGCGTGTTTGCATTCTCGGCCATCCGTGGCGCGTTCAGCGCGCCGCTGTCGCCGACTCCTCTGCGCGTGCGCAGCAACGGCGCGGTTTCCGTCATTGTCGAAGGCAACTTCGTGCATGCCTACAGTGCGGTGCGCAACGATTCGGCGACGATCGTGCTGCCGTCGATCGACGAAGGCGCGTCCAACATCGTCGCCTATGCGCTCGATGCCGTGACCTCCCAGGCGCACCTCTACAGCGCATCGACGGGGCAGTGGTACCAGAGCCCGCCCGATGCGCTGCCTGGCGCACCGGTGGTGACAACCACGACAGCCTTGCTCGCGACGGCAACCGGCGCCCATGGGTTCTCGGCGCGCACGGGCAACTTCGTGCCGTTGGTGGCACCAAACCTCGTGCTGTCGGGCAACAACACCAGCGCGCCGAACCTCGCGTGGAACACGACCGACATCTTCACCTTCGATCCTCGCCGCGACTGGTGGACCGGCGTCGCTCGCGCCACCAACGGCCCGCTCGTCATACAGGGCTGGCGCACCGCCCTGATCGCCATCGACGGCTTGACAGCGTTCGGCTTTGGCTCGCAAGACGGTCGGTGGTCGCAGTACACGCTGCCTGGACCAACCACTTCGCTGCGCACAAACAGCGAGAGCGGCCGCATCACCACGGCCAACCACGTGATCGGTTACAGCGCGCTGCCCGAACTGCAAACCCTCGCCCAGTTCCCTCACTTCCGTCGCGTGCAGACGATCGCGGCGCCAATGCGGCTCAAACTGCCGCTGCAAGTGGGCGACTTTGCGGTCATGGGAGTCAACCAGCTGCTACCTGTGCCGCTGCCCGTGCCGGGCCTCGGCCTTCTGCAGCTCGACATCGCGGGACTTGCGACGAGCAACGTGCTGGCGACACCGAACGGGGTGGCGGTCGATCTCGTCTACCAGTTGCCCGCGAGCTCTGTGCTGCAAGGCACGCAATGGGCCTTCCAAGCGGTCGTGCTGCCGGCGACGGGGACGCCCTACTTCACGGGTGCTTGCACGATCGCGATTCTGTGAGGGGGCCTGCTCACCTACTGGATCCAGAGTTCGTGCCGCGGCGACATCGAGAAGTCGAGCGTCGAAGGGTGGAAGCAGAACCACTGGGCGGAGATCCCCAGACCCATGGTCGCAACTTGGAATGGAGCGGTGACCAGGGTGTAGCCGGCGTCCCAGCCGGTCGTGCCAGTGGACCGGGCGAAGATGATGTCTGGTGGAACGAGCAGGCTGCAGCCGGGAAGTCCCCAGCTAGCGAGCGGGTACGGCAAGGCCATGCCCTGCCATGCTGTTCCTACTCGCGGCCCCACGAGCAACCATGCGGCTGATCCCGGTGTCGCGCCACTCAACGTGACGCGCAAGCCGCCGAGGTCCCTGCGCACCGCAATCTGCGGCGGCGAGCCAGTGCTGGCGCACCCGGTGCCCTGCACAGCCGTGCCGGCCAAGCCGACGCGGATGGCACGCAGCCGCGGTGAATGCGACGCCACCGGCCCGATGGGGTTGATGATCTTGTACGGCCAGTCCCAGACCAGAACGACCGGGTACGGGCTACCGGGCAGGCGGCCCAAGTTCACCAGACCGTCGCCGAGGTCTCGAAAGTTGAGGTAGATCGCCCCCGGTTCCGTGTTGGTTGGCCAATTCCACTCGTCCCACAGCAAACCGCCATCGCGGCCGGACAGAGCCTGGATGCGTCCGTACCAGTCGTTGCCAGGCGGGTTTTGGCCGTTCCAAGTATTCGGGCCGCCGACGAACACGTCGGGCACGCCGTCAAGATCGAGGTCGAGGCCGCCGAGCAGCCTTTCCGCGATCCCCGGGTTGCCACTCCACTCGCGCAGCACTTGGCCAGAAGCGCCCGAAAACGCGATGGCGACTCCGCGGCCGCCAATGCGGTTGCTCGCTGCGTAATCGGGCACGCCATCACGGTCGAAGTCGCCCATCGCCACCACCTGTCGGCCGATGTAATCGTTGATCTGGGTGCCGAAGTCGCGGCGGATCGGAATGCCCGTTCGCCCCGAGTAAATCTGCACGGCACCGAGTGAGGTCGTGTCGATCAAGCCGACGCCAAAGTCGTCCGCACCGTCGCTGTCGATGTCCCCGATGTTGCCGAGCCCTTGGATCAGCGAATTCGTCAGTAGGAGGTTGATCGAATAGCGCAAGATGCCGTTGTGGTCGTAGGCGAAGACGTGCGAACCTTGGCCACCAGTGGTCGAGCCACTTCCCGACGTCGTGGTGACGACCATATTATTGGTGCCGTTGTCGACGGTGAGGCCAATCGTCCGACCGCCGAAACCGCCCAGAGAGGGCCCATATGCTATCCACAGAGGCGCTGTCTGGAGAGGCGATATCACCTGCAGAATACCGACGGATCCCGTGAATCCGATCGCGTACTCGGGGTAGCCGTCTCCATTGAGATCGCCGACTGGAGCCGTGCCGCTGTAACTGCCACCAAACCCGAATGTGCGTTCAAAGAGAAGAGCGCCGTTGGCGCCGGAGTGGATCCTGACAACGGTCTGGTAGTTTGGGCCAAACGGGTCTGCCGTAACGAACACGAGGACGTCTGTCACGCCATCGCCATTGTAGTCGCCGTAGGAACTGGGCCTATCGTAGTTGTCGATGCTTGACCAAATCCGCCACACCTCTTCCTGCGCGCACAACACATGAGTGCTCAAAGAGCCCAGGGTGAGCGTGCAGGCGAGAGTCTTTGCACGATACATGGCACTCATTCCAGTCGCACCCAAATGGCCTCGGAGGGAATCCCCAGGCTCGTCAGCACGAACAACATGTAGTATCCACGTGGTGCTTGTGCTTCGCTCGGGGCGGTGAATTGCACCATGCTGGTTCCCGGCGAAGTGACCAGACAATCGATGTATCTCTGGTGCATGTCGCTGTGGTGGGTCGTCGAACCCGGCGCGACCAAGGCGACTCTGGTCAACTTGAAGTCAAAAGCGTCGGGGCCAGGCGGGCCACCACCCGGGGTCCCCACGCTGAACCCTTGCACGGGCGAACCAGAGGGACGGAACAAGACCGGAGTGCCATCCGGGTCAGTAAAACTGGCGTTGAGCATCGCGAGGCCAGTCGGCCGAGCCGGCGGCGGCGACCCAGACATGTAGGGCGGCAAGTAGATCTCATAGTCCCAGGTGCGGCTGTCGCC
>JBDSBS010000069.1:0-3494 GCA_039921435.1 Planctomycetota bacterium
GACACAAAGCCCCCACAAGGCCCCGAATAAGCCCGCTGCAGGCAAGTCCGCTGCAGGCAAGTCGGGCTCAAGCAAGTCGGCCGCAAGCAAGTCGGCCGCAAGCAAGCCCGTTGCAGGCAAGCCTGCAGCAGCCAAGTCCGCAGCAGCCAAGTCCACTGCCGGAGGCGCTGCCAAGAGCCGCGGCTTCAAGGACGCGCCGGTGCCTGACCGCAAGGTCGCCGCTCGGAGCGCTACGGCCAAGCCCGCGTTCGTGCCGCGAGCCTTGACCAACCCCGACGACGACGACGTGCTGATGGCGCACGGCGGCGGAGGCACTGGTTTTGGCCGCTGCGGTGGTCGCTTGCTCTCCAACCGCCTCGAACAGCAACTCTGCAACCGCCTGGGTATCGCTGGGGTTGTGCACAGCCACAGCCCTCGACACTACGAAATCCGCTACACGGAGGGGTTGGTGGCCGCCTACGCCCCGATGATCGTGCTCCGGGGCCGCGGCCGCGAGGGCAAGGGCGTCGTCATCGAGGCCGTCGAGGATGCCAAGGCGCCGATCCTGCGCAAGACGGTCGCGTTCCGAGACCAATACGGCCAGGAGTTCTACATCATCCTGGTTGCTGCCGACGAGGTCCTCGACGAAGTGCCGCTCGCGGCATACGACGAGTCGTGCTCGTCGACCAACGTCAGCACGCTGATCGCCCGCCTGGCGGAGTAGAGAGCCTTGGTCCGTGGTTCCCGTTCGCCGCGGGGCGAGCCACGAACCGGCGGAACGTCGCACCAAACGCCCGATCGCCGCGACGTTCGTGGTAGGCCTGCGACACGGAACGAGCGTTGCTCGCAGCTTGATGCTGGCAGCAAGAGGCCCGCCCAGGTATCGTGCCTCGCCCTTTTGCTCGCTCTACCCCCAGACTCCGAGTCCCGACGTTGACGAACGATCTCGTCCATCTCGCACGTTCCCTACAACTCGACTCCCTCGAATCCGCCTGGGGGCAAGCGGTGCAAGCTCCCCGACCCGAGGAGACTGGCCGCTACGCCACAGCGATCGACCTGCTCTGCGACCAGGACATGGCCAGTCGCGCGCTGGGCCTCGCCACGGCGATGGTCGAGGCGCTGGCGGCGCACAAGGCGGCCGAAGCTGCCATGGAGCTGGGCTTCCGTGTCATGCGCCGAAGCGCGCACAACGACGCCTTGACCAAGACGGTCGCCTCGTTGATCGAAACCTGCTACGGCGAGCAGGAGTGGTTTCCGGTCCTCAAGGACCGAGCCGGTCTGGACGCGACACCGAGTGTCGCCTCGATCCTCGAGTTCGATCGCCTGCGCCGCTTCACCAAGGGCTACGTCGTCTACCACGGAGCAGGCTGGGGCGAGGGCACTGTCGAGGAGTTCGCGGCGGCGACCCAAGAGGTCACGGTCAAGTTCGCAACGGGCCGCCGCGAGCCATTCCCACTCGACACCTTGCTGACGAGCTTCAAGCCGCTCGACGCGCAAGACCTGCGGGCGATGAAGCTGCAGCAGATGGACAAGCTGCGCGAAGAGGCGGAACGCGAGCCCGCCGCGCTTGTGCGCCGCGCCGCCGCCCTCTATCGCGGGACCATCACGAGCCTGCAGGTCAAGAGCGAGCTGTCGCCAGCGATCGTGGACAAGAAGGAGTGGACGTCGTTCTGGAAGCGCGCCAAGACGGCGACCGCCAAGGACCCGTGGCTGAAGGTCGAGGGTTCGACGACGCGCCCGACGTTCATCCTGCGCGACAAGCCTGTCGGCATCGTCGAGGAAGCCGTCGTCACGCTGTCGCACCAGAACGACCTCGGCCAACGCATCGGCGTGCTGCGCGACTACCTGGCCCGCAGTGAGGACGAAGAGGTGCGCACGCAGATCCTCGGGCTGGCGACCAAGACGGTCGAACAAGCGATCGAGGAAAAGAAGGCAACCCACGCACACATCCTCGACGGCATCCTCTTCCTCGAACAGCACGGCCTGCGCGCGTCGATCCCCGCGGCCGACGAACTGCGCGCACTGCTGCTCAAGGAAGATGGTTCGCTGCGCCCACTGGCCATCGATCGGCTAGCGACGCAGGCTTCGCGCGAACACGCCGTCGAACTGCTGCCGCAGGCCCTCGGCGACAACTGGGTCGATCAGTGCGCGGTCCTGCTGACCGACTGGCCCAACTCGGTGCTCGAGAGGGTCGTCGACAAGTTGGTGGTGAGCGGCAGCGGCACTCTCTGCCTGCCGATGTGGGACCGCGTTGCGCCATATCCCAAGCGCTACCCGCTGCTGACGTACCTGATGGGCAAGCTCTACGGCGACGGCGTCTTCGAGCAATCCGAGAACCGCCCCCACCCAGTCGCCGTCGGCCGCGTGCTGTTGCAGCTAGGCCGCATCCTCAACGAGGACCGCAAGAAGAACCAGCTGCACAGCCGCCTCCTGGGTCGGTTGACGAGCCTGCTCACGGGGAAGCGAGGCCTGCTGAACCGATCACTTGACGGCATCTCGCGCGACGACCTGGCCCACTACGTTGGTATCCTCAAGCGCGCCGGCGAGGACTTCCCGCAGGACATCGTCGACATGATCGACCGCGTCGTCGCGGATCACTACCCGGACTTGCACGCAAAGCCCGAACTGCCGTTCTGGGAGCGCGACCAGATCTACACGACCAAGGAAGGGCTGCGCCGCTTCCGCGAAGAGTACCGAGTCCTGGTCGAGGACAAGATTCCCACCAACTCGAAGGCCATTGGCGCCGCCGCCGCCCTCGGCGACCTCAGCGAGAACAGCGAGTGGGACGCCGCCATGGAGGAGCAGCGCAACCTCACGGGGCGCGCCCAGGGCATGGACGTCCAACTGCGCGCCGCCCGCCTGATCGAGGACCAGGACATCCCCGAGGATCGCGTCGCACCCGGCACCAAGATCACGATCGTGGAAGTGGACTCCGGCAAGCGGGCCGCCTACCGCGTGCTCGGCCCATGGGACGTCACCGACGACCACACGATCAACTACATGGCGCCAATGGCCCAGGGTCTGCTCGGCAAGGCCGTCGGCGACCTCGGCGAGATCCCCACGCAGCTCGGACCCGTCGGCATTCGCATCGAAGCAGTGGAACGCATCGTTTGAGCGCCGCCTACCGTTCGATGTACTCGGCTTCGATCGGCTCGCGTTCAATCCGGGCGCCTGTCACAGGTCGTTAGTCGACTCGGCGTACGCTTCCAGCATGCAGCCGTTCATGCTCGATCTCGGCTTTGGCGAGCGCATCGTCGGCGACCTTCACAAGGGCCGGCCGCCCAGTTACCTGTTTTTGCACGGCCTCGGCTCCGTGCGCATCGGCGAGAAGAGCAACTCGCTGCTCGACCATGCGGTCTCGAACGACCGCGGCTTTCTGCGCATCGACCTGCGCGGCCACGGCGAATCGACGGGACGACTCGGGGGCGTGGCAGTCAGCGAACTCATCGCCGACACCGTGGCCGTGCTCGAACGAATGGCCAGCGAACGTCTTGGCCCAACGGTAGTCGTAGGCT
>JBDSBS010000070.1:0-15082 GCA_039921435.1 Planctomycetota bacterium
GAGAGTGGGCTTCAATCTGTTTGGTCTCGTCGACGCGGCGCGCTTCGATCTCTGTCAGCCGAAGGAACAGCGAACGACGCAGGTCTCTCCCGGGTGCGGCACCGTGATCGTGCTGGGCAGCGGAGGCAGTGCCTTCTGGCAGCATTATGCGCGCTCTTGCGGCAATTCGGTGCGCACGGTGGAGGCCATCAGGCAGTTCGTTCGCGAGGGCGCGGAAAGCGTGGCCACCCTGTTGCGTTCATCCAGCGTGCCGAACCGCGTGGTCGACTCCGGCAGTGGCGCGCGCGTGAGCATGGTCCGTCTCGCCGAGGCGGCGGGATTTGGCACCGTGTCGCCCGTTTCCGGGCTGTTGGTGCATCCGGACTATGGGCCGTGGGTGACCATGCGCGCCGCCCTCCTCGTCGATGGACAGCCGTTCGGGCCGATTGCCGACGCTTCGATCACGGAACGGTTCCAGCCATGCTGCAGCTGCGCACAGCCGTGCGTGTCCGTTGGCCCCAATGTCGGACAGGCGAATGTTGGACAGGCGAGTTTCGGACAGACTGGCGTCGAGCAGAACGGCGTGAAGGCGCGAGACTCCGAGCCTTGCGGCGATCATGGCGCCTCATGCGGCAGTCGAAGTGCCTGTCCGATCGGTTCCGAGCACCGTGACAGGCCTGGCGAAGGCGTGCATTGCCACGGCTCGACAGCTGCGCGTTCGCCTCGTTGGCCAGGGTTTCACCTGTCTCGTTTCCTGCCGGGTTTCTTGCGTCGCTAGGCTCACGGCTTGCCGATTCAGCGAGCGCCCCGGCGTTTGGTAAGTCTCGTGCCGAGCACGACGGAGTCCATCTGCGTCCTGGGCGCGGCGCAGAACCTCGTCGGCCGCACGCGATATTGCCTCGAACCAGCCGCTGAGCTGGCCTCGGTCGCGCGCGTCGGAGGCACGAAGAACCCGTCTCGCGAAGCGATCGTCGGTTTGGCGCCGGACCTCGTGCTCGCAAACGCCGAGGAGAACCGCCCTGAGGACATCGAATGGCTGCGCATTCGGGTTCCGGTCTTGGTGCAGACCCCGCGCACGGTGTCCGGCGCCGCCGAGGATCTGCGTTCCCTCGCGGAGCACCTCGACCTGCTCCGGCAGGCGCAACCGTTCTTGCATCGAATCGAGGCCGAGCTCGCTGCGGCAGCGGCCGCCAACGAGGAGGGCGTTCCGGTGCGCGTGTTCTACGCGATTTGGCCCAAGCCGTGGATGAGCATCAATGGCGACACGTTCATCCACGACGTGTTGCGCATCGTCGGGGCTGTCAACGTGTGCGCCGACTGCCCTGCTCGGTATCCCGAAGTGGCTCCCGACTTCGCTCGCGCACAGCGGCTCGATGCCGTCCTGCTGCCGAGCGAGCCTTGGGTGTTCGGGCCCGACGATCGCGACGCACTGGCAGCCGCTGACGTCTTCGGTGGCGCTCGACTCGAGCTGTGCGACGGGCGCGACTTCTGTTGGCACGGCGTGCGCATGGCGGACGCGCTCGGGCGGGCCCGTCAACTCGTCGCGCGACTCAGAGAGCAGTGAGGGATCTGCCCGCCGGTCATCAGTGCGGCGGCAGGGATCTACGCGCTGCGCGGATCTACGCGCTGCGCGACGAACGCGGGCGCAGAAGCTCAGGCGTCGTGAGCGCGGCGTTTCGTCAGGTCGATCACGGGCGCGCCCTGGCCGGCGTGGCGAATCTGCTCGGTCAGTGCATGGAGTTCGGCGGCCGTGTTCACCTTCGGACTGCGGGCGAGCACCGAGCCATCGCGGTCCTTCACGATGAGGAAGCGAGACCCGTCCTCGCCTTCGTGCGGAACCAGGCGAGCATCGTCGCGCAGGGCGTTGCGCGCGTGCAGGAGTTCGTTCTGCGCCATGATCTTGCTGTCGCCAGCGAGGCTGCGCAGCAGTACCTCACCGTCGGGTGAGCGCAGTAGGAAATGGAACTTGCCGCCAGTTTCGAGAACCAATTCGAATCGTGTAGCCATGGGGGGGGCCTCCGGTGAGTCATGACGTGCGCGCGCGATGCTGAGGTTCCGTTCAAATCTCGATTTTGCATCTTGTCTTGGGCGAGTGCGGCGCGCCGGGCGGAATCGCTCGCTGATGTCGGTCGCGCGGCGTGACGGCTGGTCAACCGCGCAGCGATGCTGGGCTCCCTCTCACGTTTCGCGTCGAGCCAAGTCCAAGGCCTTGCGTTCGCGCCGCCGCCGCCGGCGGTCGTCCATCTCATGCTCGTGCCGCACTGTCTGTCTGGCCGAGCGGCGCTGTGCCCACCAGATCAGGGCGATCAACACGGCCGCAGCACCAGCGAGGCCGACACTCAGTTGTCGCATGGTCTGATCTGCCTCCAAGTGAAAGGTGTCCAGATCGGCGGCGACGAAGAGTGGAACTCGGTGGCGGCCGTTGTCCTGGCTCTCGTAGGCGAACCAGCGGTAGTAGAAGGCGCGAACTTCGAGATCCGCGCGCCTCGGCAATTCGGCAACCCGCTTGGGCACCCAGACCGGGATCAGCCGACCGCCGAAGTCCCGGACCTGTACCCAGGCGACCGTCCAGAACTGAATGCCGGCCGGATTGGGGGGTGCTGCGATCGTCGAACGCCGGATCAGGGTTCCGAACACGCGCATCGGAGTGCCGCGCGCCACCTTGTTGGCGATGATCTGTTCGTAGGTGTCGTGCACGTTCAGCGTGCCGATGCGCCGCCAGTCGGCGAGCGAGCGCTGATCCGCTGTATCGCGGACGAAGGCGCCGAGGTGCCACAGCGCCTCGGTCTGGTCCTCCTCGATCGTGTGCCATGTCGTGTCGCCGGGCAAGAAACTCGTGTCGTCGACCTTGGCGAGGATCTTTGGGTCGAGTTCCCGCACGGGATCCCAGTCCTCGTAGTCGCGCCAGATCTCGCGACCCACGAGCATCGGCGCGCCCGCGATGTCGAGTGGGTAGGTGGTGTCGCGCAGCTTCATGAGGAAGCCCTCGATGCGCACCCACGAGCCACGTCGGATCTCGTTGTTCGGCGGGATCGAGAACGCGGCCATGGCGCGTTTGCCACTGGCGAGCCGCACCGTGGCTTCGTAGATCGAGTAACCGCTGATCGGATGACCTTCGTGTGGCCCCGCCAGCTCTTCGAGAACGCCTTCGTACCAGAGCCAGCGACCGCGCCAGGAGTCGGGTGCGGACTGCAGTTCTTCGACTGGGGTGGGCGTCGCTGGCATGCCGAGCGCGGCCGCGACGCTGTGGCCGACGTCGATGGCGACGACAAGCAAATGACGCAGGGGCTCGGCGTCGAGCAGCAAGCGTTGCGCGCGGGTGCTGTCGAGCGCTTGGGCGAGGATCGTCTGGTCGATTCGCGGCACCACAACCGTGGCTTCTGACGGCGAGATCGTGTCGTCAGGTGGTGGAGCTGGTTGCCACACCATCGTGAAGAAGACGAGTGCTGCCAGCAGGATCCCGAGGAACGCGAAGCGCAGGACCGGCGAGATGGGTGGCAGGAGCCGGGGGCGGTTGGTGGCGAGCATCAGCACGCCCAGGATAACGGGAGGGGCGGCTTCGAGGTTTGCTCGACTCGCAATTGGCGGCACTGTCCTACGGCCGACACGCCCACGAGCCCCAACGCGGGTCTGCTCGCAAGCTGACGTGAGGCTCTACTCTGGGGTGTAGAATCTCACGCGCCGAACTCGTACGTCAGCCTTCCGGTCTGTCGAACAGGCCGCCGAGGTGAAAGTTCGCGATGTCGGAACGGTCGACGATCGCCGCGGCGTTGACCCCCAGCGTGATGGCGATGACCTCGGCGATCTCGTCGCTGGTCGCCCCTTCGCGCTTCGCCTTCTTCAAGTGCCCCTCGAGGCAGCCCTTGCAGCCCGTCACCAACGAGGCCGCGATGGCGATGAACTCCTTGGTCTTCAGGTCGATCTTCGACTTGCCGTAGGTCGCCTTGTAGAAGCCCATGTAGAGGTTCTTCAGGTCCGGCGTCAGCAGCGCATAGCTGCGCATGTTCGAGCTCGGCAGGCGGCCGTCGGCGAGGGCTTCGGGGCCCCCTTGGGCGGCGCCGGTGGGGGCCGCTGCGGCGGCCACTCCGGGAGCTATTGGCTTGGTCTTGGTATCGTCGCTCATGGAACTAGTTGGGGCGCTCGAATCAGCGGCGAGGCCGCGGCAGGGTGCGCATATACGGTCTCGGTGAGAAAAAGGCTGCCCATTATTGCAGGGTCAACTGCAGCCGCACCAGAGCTTCTCGGTCATTGGGCAACTCGAGGCTCTGGAAGGCGGCCTCGAACGACATCCATTGCAACTCGCCGATCATCGGTCCGGGCTTCAGGCTCGCGACCGGTTCGGTCGGCGTTCCCGCCTGCCATGCGTAGGGCCACTCGACGACTCCCATGTCGCCGAACAGCTCCTTCTGTGGCTGCAGCAGTTCGATGATGTGCACGGGCCGGCGCAGTCCTGTCTCGGCGTGCACACCCCGGCGGATCGCATCTTCGAGCTTCTCGCCGGGCGTGACGGGTCCGATGACGGGGCCCAGCGGCCACTCTTCGCGCGGCTTGTGCCGCAGCAGTAGGAACTCGACGCGGCGGTCGAGCACCTGAAACACGAAGACGCGCACTCGGTGTTCGAGGCTGAACATGGCGTGGGTTCCGCTGGTCTTGGACGGCTCCGTGCAGCGGAGCTTGTCCCTCCTAGTCGACTGCATCGGTCGGGATGCAGTTGCTCCCCCCACGCAAAGGGAAGATTTTCTCACTGGTGGCGTCGACCTGCGGCCGGGCTCGGGTGGCCCTCGCCTTCAGTGTTTGGCGTCCGCGGACTTCTTCGCGTCCTTGTCGCCCTTGCCATCGCCAGCCCCGCTCTTGCCGAGGAACAGATCGCCGACCACGGCGAAGGAATACGGCAGTGTCTGGTTCTGGAAGCCAGCGCCCCAGGAATGGCCGCCGCCCTCGATGAGGCGCCACGTGTGTTCGATGCCCTTCTTGGTCAGGGCCTCGTCGAGCAACTTGTTGCCGACGGCGAAGCCGTAGCGATCGTCGGTGCCAGCGTCGAAGTAGATCCGCAGCCCGTTCAGGCTCTTGGGGTCGAGTGCCGTCGCAATGCACAGCGGGTTCGCCTTCTGCCAGGGCTCCTTCTGGATCGGGTTGCCGAACACGTCGTCGAGGCCGAGTCGGCTCACCATGCCCAGCATGTTCTTCGGCAGCTGCTCGGGATCCTCCGCGAAGACGGCCGAACTGTGTGCACCGACGGCGCCAAACAACTGGGGCTTGGTGAGCGCGATGCGCAGCGCGGCCATGCCGCCCAGGCTGACCCCCATGATCGCCCGCTGGTCACGCTGCTCACTGACGCGGTAGTTCTTGGTCAGGTGGTTGAGCAGGTCTTCGGTGATGAGGTCCTCCCATCGCTCGTCCTTGCGGTTCACGTACATCGACGTGCGACCGCCGTTGGCGGTGACCAAGACACACGGCGGCAGCTTGCCGTCACCGACCGTCTTGTCGAGCACCGCCGCGCCGCCGCGCGTGTGGAACCGCATGTGGTCCTCGAACATGCCGTGCAGCCAGATGATCAGCGGCCACTTCTTGTCCTTGTTGGCTTCGTCGTCGTAGCCCTTGGGCAGGTAGATGCCGAACGGCATGTCCTGGCCCACCGCGTCGCTGTGGAACTTCTCTTCCTTGAACGTGAAGTTCTTCAGCTCGGCCGGGGCCTGTTCGCGGCGGCCGCCGCGCCGACCATCGCCGTTGCGTGGGGGGTCCTGTGCTGGCAGCAGCGAAGTTGTGGCGAGCGTGATCACGGTGAGCAGCAGTTGGGTGCGCATGCGATTCCTGTGTCGGGGGGCCGCGGGTAGTGTTGCGGTTACCGATGCGATCGCCCAGTGGGTGGTCGAAAAACTGTGGGTGGTCGAAAAACTGCGTGGATCCAGCCGCCGAACGCCTCGCCCCGCTGCTCTCGCGGCTCGTCAACTACGAGCGCACGCGGCCCGATCGTCGGCTGTGGGACCTCGCCACGATGCGGCGCCTGCTCGCCCGACCAGGAGCCGTGCCACCGCCGCGGCCCGCCGTGCAGGTGGGCGGCAGCAAGGGCAAGGGCACGACGTGTGCCTTCCTCGAAGCGCTCGCGACGTCGGCCGGTGTCGTCGCGGGGTTCTACTCCTCGCCGCACGTGGCGACCCTGCTCGAGCGCATTCGCTGCAACAACCAGCAGATCCCCGTCGACGTGCTCGAAGTACGACTGCGCGACTTGCTGGCCGTGCCCGGCGGCGATCGGCCGCCGACGTTCTTCGAAGCGCTCACGCTCGCGGCGGCCGAGTGGTTTGCGGCGCAGAACGTCGCCCTAGCAATCTACGAAGTCGGCCTCGGCGGGCGCTACGACGCGACGACGGCGTTGCCGGTCGATGCGAGCATCGTGACGACGATCGAACTCGAACACACTGATGTGCTCGGCCCCACGGTGGCGGCGATCGCGTCGGAGAAGGCGCCGGTCGTGCGCGAGGGTGGCATCGGCTTCACGGGAACGTCCGGCGAGGCGCTCGCAGTCGTAAGGGCGCACGCGCGTTCGAACGGCGCGCAACTCTTCGTGCTCGGCGAGCACTTCGGTGTGCGCGACGTGCGCTGGGACGCCGCGGGTTTGCGAGCGCTGCTCTGGTTGCCCGACGGGCGCGAGCAGCCGTTCTTCTTGCCGGGCGCCGCCGGCTTCGAAGTGCCCGCTCTGGCCCTCGCCGCCGCCGCGTTCGTGCACCTGCTGCCGAACGCGCCGCTCGTGCTCGATCCAACCCCGCGGCCACAGCTGCCTTGCCGCTTCGAGGTTCGCTGCGAAGCCGACGGCGAAGTGCTCGTGCTCGACGGCGCGCACACCGAACAGTCGCTCGTCGCGGTCGCCGCCGAACTGCGGCGGCGCTACCCGGGGCAGCGGCCCGTCGTGTTGTATGGCTCGGCGACTGGCAAGCGCTGGCGCGAAGGCTTGAGTGCTCTGCTGCCGATTGCCGATAGGTTCGTTGTCACCGAACTCTCGGGCACACCCTGCGAGGACCCCGCCGCGATCGCCGCCTTCTTGGCGGCTTCGGGCGCACGGAGCGAAGTAGCGACGGACCTCGCGTCCGGGCTCGCGGCCCTGCGGCGCAGTCCGGGCCCGCGGCTCGTCGTCGGCTCGTTCTACCTCGCGGGCGGCGTCCGGCAGTTGGTCGACGCCGAGGCCGCGCGCCCAAAGCCACGATGAACGAAAAACCCGACAAGGGCTCCGTCGCACCTGCCGTCTTCGTCGAGGACTTGTTCCTCACGGATGTGTTCTTGATCAAGGGGCGGCTGCCCAACAAGCAGAAGCGGCTGACCAATTTGCTCGAGGACTACTCGCGCACGTTCTTGGCCGTGCACGACGCGACGCTCGTGTCGCTGCGCAACGGTGAAGTCATCCGCACGCCGACCGTGATGGTGAACACTGGCGAAGTGATCCTCGCGCACGAACTCGTCGAGGTGGCAGGCGACGAGGCGCTGCGGCGGCTCGCTGGGGGTTCCGTCAAGACGACGCGCATTCGGGCGTTCTACAGCGGTCCAGCGCAGTTCGAGTTGGCGGGCCAGATCGAGACGGCAGCGTATGAGTCGCAACCGATGACGGGGCGCAAGTACTTCATCATGCAGAAGCCCGTCGTGCGCGGGCTCGATCTGGCGCATCCCGAGCTGGCGCTGCTGAAGGGGCTCGACTACGCGATCGTGCGCAAAGACCGCATGGCGTACGTCTACGACTTCGGGTAGTTCGATGGCCGCATGGCCGAGCGGCCCCCCTTGCCTGCGCGCAGTCCGCTGACGATCCCCGTCGAAGAGGGGCCGGTCGCGGTGTGGGTGGATCGCGTGGTCGCGGGCATCGTGTTCGGGTTTGCCGCGACGTGGGTCGTGATGCTGCTGCGCATCGATCCCGATGCGCGCGGACACGGCACGCACGAGCAGTTGGGGTGGGAACCGTGCGGCTGGCCGGCGGTGTATGGCATGCCGTGTCCGACCTGCGGTTGCACGACCGCAGCGTGTCATCTGCTGCACGGCAACGTCGTGCAGGCGTTCGTCGTGCAGCCGTTCGGGGCAGCGGTGGCGCTGGGCGGCGCGCTGCTCGGCGTGCACGCGCTGCTGTGTCTGCTGCGCGGGCGTTCGTTCGTCGACGTGATGGTGCGCTTGCCGTTCTGGCGCATCGTGTTCGGTGCGACGCTGCTGCTGTTGCTGGCGTGGTGGTACAAGTGCGCCGTGTGGCCGCAGTAGATCTTCGCGCGGTGGATTACTTGGCCGAGCCCCGCGGGGGCAGGAAGTGGTCCGGTTTAAGCGCGTCGGCCCAAATCTGGACCCGGGCGATCAATCCGCGAAGACCCTGTTGGCCCCACGTCTGCACGTTTCGCACATGGTCCGCTACTTCGCCGGTAGCGGCAGTTCGATGACCATCGGTGGGTCGGTTGCGCGCAGGTCGAACGAAGTGCTGGCCGAACGCCCCTTCTCGTCGCGAACCTCGAGCGTGTAGCGGCCAGCTGGAGCCGCACACACGAGCATGCCGGCCGCGTCCGGATCGACATCCGACTCGCGCAGCAACCTGCCTTGGGCATCGCGCCATGCTTGCCGCAGTTGGTGTCGCTGCCGCGCAGGCTCCGGCACGTGCAGGCGCATTGGCACGCCCTCGGGCACGACGAACTGCACCTTCGTGGTCTCGCCGCTGCGAACGTCGAGCTCCTGCGCCGCCGCGCACAACTCGCCGTAGGTCATCAGCAGGTACCGGCCTGGCCGCAGCGAGCCGTGCACATGACCTTCGCGCTGCGTGAGCCAGCCGCTGGGCTGCCGGTCGTCGAGCGAGTGCGCCCGCAACCAGCTTTCGGCGATCACGTGGCCCTGGGTGTCCACAGTCGTGACCTCGAGCCGTCCCGGTGCGGGAACGCGGAACACACCGAGGTCGGCTGTGCCGTGGTCGGGTACGTCGACTTCGCCCAGCGTGTGTGACCCGAGTGTTTGGTTCGAGAACGTCACGCGGTAGCGACCTGCCGTCAGTGCAGGTGATTGGTAGTGGCCATCGGGAGCGGTCGCCGCGTCCGCCTTGGCGAGTCTGCCGACGAATCCGCGTTCCGGAAATGACGCGTGGGTTAATTGACCTGTCGCCAGGTTGCGAACCTCGAGCCATCCGCTGGATGGGGTGCCGTCTGGTCCGAGCACCGCGCCGCGCAGAGCCCCACCGGGAATCGCATCGCGTGGCACGACGATGCGGATGCGATCCGGCCCGGGGCGGAGCGTGCCGACCGCGACGGTTGGGCCCACCGTCGGATCGCCAGCGCGCACCGAGATTCGGTAGTCGCCGTCTGTGACGGTCGCGCTCCGGAACATGCCCTTGCTGTCGGTGATGATCGAACTCATGCCTTCGCCCGTCGCGACGGACTCGTAACTCACGTTCCAGCCCGCGAGCGGTTGCCCCTGCTCGTCGACGACGAGGGCGAGCAGGCGCAGCGACTCGACGACGGTGATGCACGGGTTCCATTCGAGCTGCTGCCCGTTCGCGAGTTCGAGTTCGGCACGAGCTGAGCCCTTGGCGCACCAAGCGTCGATCACGACCTTGCCTGGCATCAGGTGCTCGAACGTGTAGCCACCGCGTGTGTCGGTGCGCGCTCTCCATCGCACCCACGAGGGGGGCGTGGAAGGCATGCCCAGCCCGATCTCGCGGTGCGGGGTCGGCAGCACGTAGAAGACCGTCACCTGTGCGTCCGCCACAGGCACTCCTGTTGCGTCAGCAACAACGCCGTCGAGGCCCGCTCCTTGCTGTACCTGCACGACGATCTGCGTCGCGGCATCGGCGCGAACGTCGGCCACCTGGTGGCTCAGTGCGAAACCAGGCGCCGCCACCCAGACCGGCCACGGCAGCGGTGGCAGGCCTTCTGCGCGGAACGCGCCCGTTGCATCGGTGCGCAAGAAGCGCGACGGCCAGACGGTACCGAAGGTCACCTCGCCGAGGATGCGCGAGGCGGTGCCGTCAGGGCCGTCCGTCATCCACGCCCCCACGAGAACGCGGGCGTCGGCGACGGGGTTGCCGCTGGGGTCGACAACGGTACCGATGAGAACCCCTGGCGCGCGGCGAAGGCGCACGATGCGTTCCTCCCCGGCGTTCGATTCGGACAGGAAGGCAACGTGAGCGCAACCGTAGCCGAGCGCCGTGGCCGAGAGCACGTGGCTTGCGCTCGCGCTGCGGATCGTGAACGCGCCGTCGAGTTCCGCGGTCGCCACGGGTTCGCTCTCGTCGCTGTTTGGTGCCACCGACAACCAGACCGTGGCGCCGGCGATCGGCCGGTCGTCGGGGTCGAGCACACGGCCGTGCACGTCGAAGCCGCGTGGGATGTCGAGCGTGAGTCGCGTCGTGGTAGCCGGAGCGAGCTCCACTTCGGCCTTGCCGCCGCGGTCGACGGCGGCGGTGACCTTGCCGGGCCCCAACTCGTCGAAGCGCGCGTTGCCGCCGGTGTCGGTGCGGGCCGCACGCAGCCACAGTTCGCCGTCCTCGCGCACGGGCTTGCAGCGCACGGTCACGTCGGGAGCGGGCGTGCCGTCGGACCAGCGCACGAGCACGGCGAGGCAGGTGCGTTCGTCGGCGGCCGGCGGCGTCGCGACTTCGCGCACGGTGGGTGGTGCGGTGGTCACGTCGGGCACTTCCACGCCGGGCGCACGCACTGCAACGATGGCCGGTGCCCCGCGGACCTCGGGTGCTGGCAGCGGTTGGCTCGATGGCCAGAAGAACCAGGAGACGAGCAGCGCCATCACGACGGCCAGACCGAGCGACAGTGCCTTCTTCATGAGCAAGATTCCTCCGAACGTTTCGAGGCCCGCACCGAGCGTGATGCCACCGTGCCGCGCGGCCGTTGCCAGCACCGTCGCGCGCACAGTGCCGAGTCCGAGCGGTGGCGGCGCACACCCAGGTGCCATGCCGACGAGGCTCGCCGGCAGCAGCTTGCGCAGCAGGTCCAGCCCACGATGCAGTTGCGTGCGCACGGTCGCGTCGGGGCGCGCGAGTGCTTCGGCGACTTCTCGAGGCGTGAGTTCGTGCAGCAGATGCAGCAGCACCACTTGTCGGTACGGGTCGGGCAGTCGGCGCACCGCGGCAGTCACCGTTGCATTGAGTTCGCCCGCGGCTGCGACCTCGATGGGATCCGCCGCCGACGACGGTGCCACGTGCCGCACCGGGTCGCGCAACCTCGTCTGCCGGCGATGGTGGCGGGAGCGGTTGGCCAGGATGCCGAGCAACCACGGCAGCACCCGGCGTTCGCCGTCGAACGAGGCGGCGTTTTCGATCGCCGCGACGAACGTCGCCTGCACGAGGTCTTCGGCCGCGTGCCGGTCGCAGACCAGGTGGAACGCGATGCGATAGAGCTCGGGTGCCGTGGCGTCGAACACGCGCGCCAGGGCGTGCGGATCGCCCGTCTTCTGGTAGCGCCCGAAGGCACGGTCGACGCGGGAACGCAGCATGCGGTCATCCTGTGCACGAAGGTGTGCCGGCGTTTCACCATTCTCCGCTTCTCGTGCGCATCGAGTGGGGGGCACCGCATCCTGGCCAGGTGTCGGAAGGGTTGCACGCTAGACGCGTTCGCGCGAACCGCAGGTAGTCAGTAGTAGAGTGCGCGCCCTGGGACTGCCCCGTCCGTTGGCAAGGAACCGACTGTTCGGCAACAGCGTGTCGCTGAAGTCAGGGCGCTGCGCCGGTCTCCAACCCCGACAACACGTCGCGGTCACGCAGCACACCGCTCAGCGTCGCCACGTCGATGGTCTGGTCGGCGTCGGTGTAGCTGGTGTCGGGTTCGGTGTGGGTCTCGACCAGCAGACCGTGACACCCGGTGGCGAGACTGGCACGCGCCATGGTGCGCACCATGTCGCGGCGGCCGATGCCGTGCGAGGGGTCGACCAACACCGGTAGGTGGCAGAGACGACGCACGACGGGCACGACGTTGAGGTCGAGGGTGTTGCGCGAGTGAGTGCTGAAGGTGCGCACGCCGCGCTCGCACAGGATGACCTGGTCGTTGCCGCCGGCGAGCAGGTACTCGGCGGCCATCAGCCACTCGTCGAGCGACGCCGCCATGCCGCGCTTCAGCAGGATCGGCTTCTTCACTTGGCTGAGCAGGCGCAGCAGCGAGTAGTTCTGCATGTTGCGCGTGCCGACTTGCAGAACGTCGACGCATTCGAACAAGGTATCGACGCTGTCGGCATCGACGACCTCGGACACCACGGGGAGGCCGACGTCGGTACGCACGCGCTTCAAGGTCTCGACCGCCTCGGCGCCGAGGCCTTGGAACGCGTAGGGATTGGTGCGCGGCTTGAACGCGCCGGCGCGGAACATGTCGGCGCCCGCCGCCTTCACCGCCTCGGCGATGCGCAGGGTGCGCGCTTCGGTCTCGACGCTGCATGGGCCGGCGACCACGACCGGCTTGTTGGCGCCGCCGATCGCGACCTTGCCGACCTGCACGACGGTGTCTTGCGGGTGCACTTCGCGGCTCACCAGCTTGTAGGGCTTGGTCACCGGGATGCACTCGAGCACGCCGGCCAGGCGCCGCAGCATCGACGCGTCGACCGGGCCCTTGTTGCCGGTGATGCAGATCGCGGTGCGATCGGCGCCGGGCACCGGCAGCGGGGCGAACCCCATCTTGCGGATGGCTTCTTCGACGGCGTCGCTCTCGGCGGCCGTGCAGTCCTTGCGGAGGATGACCAACATGTTCGTGCTCTTACTCGTTCGGGTCGGAGTCGGAATCGGAGGCGGAAGGGGATGTGTGCGCGGCGGCGACCAAGGGTCGCAGCGCCGCGACGAAGTGGGGCTCGACGCCGTCGGGTTGTACGCAGCCGTGCGCGATGGCGCGCGCCAAGTGGCTGCCGACGACCGCGATGCGTGCGCCGGCCGCGAACGCGTCGCGGATGTGCGCCGGTGCGCTCAGGCCGAAGCCGAGGCACACGGGTTTGCTCACGCTTGCGGCGACGCGGCGTGTGGTTTCGCGCCGGTCGCCTTGGCCGGTGGTGGCGCCGGTCACACCTTGTAGGCCCGCCAAATACAGGAACGCCGTCGACGCCGCGTCGAGGTCCTGCAGGCGCGTGCGGTCGGTGTGCGGTCCGACCAACGGCACGAAGCCGAGGCCCGCGTGCGCGCAGGCGGCGCGCAATGGATCGGATTCTTCGTGCGGCACGTCCGGCACCAAGAGCGACGACGCGCCGGCGCGCGCCACCTCGTCGCAGAAGCGTGTGTAGCCGCGCCGGTGCACGAGGTTGCCGTACACCAACAAGTTGAGCGGGACGTCGGGACAAGCCGCCCGCACCTCGGCCAGGAGCGCGATGGCGCGGCTCGTCGACGTGCCCGCGGTTCGTGCGCGCAGGCTCGCCGCCTGGATGGCTGGGCCGTCGGCGCAGGCGTCGGCGAACGGCAAGCCCAGCTCGAGCATGGTGCTGCCGGTCGCCACGGCGGCGCGCGCCAACGCCACCGAGCGTGTCGGGTCGGGGTCGCCGAGCACCAGGAACGCGCTCACGTGCCGGCGCGGCTCGGCGAGCGCTTGCTGCAAGAGGGCGAGGCTCACGGCGTGATCTCCTGGGGCGCGTGCTCGCGGAAGTAGGTGGGCAGGTCCTTGTCGCCGCGACCCGACAGGTTCACCAGGACCTTTGCGCCCGCCGTCAGTTCGCCGCGCGCCACCGCGCGCAACGCCAAGGCCAAGGCGTGCGCCGACTCGAACGCCGGCACGATGCCTTCGTCGCGGGCCAGCAGCGCGAACGCCGCCAGTGCCTCGTCGTCGGTCACCGTCAGGTAGCGCGCCCGGCCGCTGTCGCGCAGCGCGGCGTGCTCGGGCCCGACCCCGGGGTAGTCGAGGCCGGCGGCGACGCTGTGCGTCTCCAGCACTTGGCCGTCGTCGTCTTGCAGCACGGCGGTGCGCGCGCCGTGCAGGAGGCCGGTGCTGCCGCGCGTGAGGGTGGCCGCGTGCTCGGGCGTGTCGATACCGCGCCCGGCGGCCTCGGCGCCAAGCAGCTGCACGCCGGCGTCGCCGACGAAGCCGCTGAAGATGCCGATCGCGTTGCTGCCGCCGCCGACGCACGCGAGCACTGCGTCAGGCAAGCCGCCGATCTCGCTCTGCCATTGCGCGCGCGCCTCGCGCCCGATCACCGCCTGCAGATCGCGCACCAGCGACGGGAACGGGTGCGGTCCGCACACCGTGCCCAACAGATAGTGCGTGGTGCCGAGGCTGCCCGCCCAATCTCTAAGAGCCTCGTTGATCGCGTCCTTCAGCGTCGCCGACCCCGCTTCGACCGGTACCACGGTGGCGCCGCACAGGCGCATGCGCGCGACGTTGGGTTCTTGCCGGGCGACGTCCTTGGCACCCATGTACACCACGACCTCGAGGCCGAGGCGCGCGCCGATCATCGCGGTGGCGACGCCGTGCTGCCCGGCGCCGGTCTCGGCGATCAGCCGCCGCTTGCCGATGGCCTGGGCCAAGAGGCCTTGCCCGACCACGTTGTTGGTCTTGTGCGCGCCGCCGTGCAGCAGGTCTTCGCGCTTGAGCCAAATGTCGAGGCCGGCGCGCTCCGACACTCGCGGCAGGCGTGTGAGCGGCGTCGGGCGCCCGGCCCACGACGCCAGCTCGCGCTGCAACGTGCGCTGGAACGGCGCCGACGTCAAGACGTCGCGCCAGGCGGCTTCGAGCTCGACCAACGCCGGTCGCAACAGCTCGGACACGAACTGGCCGCCGTAGGCGCCGAACGCACCGAGGCGCGGAGTGAGAGGATCGGGGGCGGTTGGGTTCATGCGCATGGCAGGGCCTTGATCGCGGCGAACAAGCGGCACATGCGCACCGCGTCTTTGATGCCGGGCGTGCTCTCGACGCCGCTTGAGAGGTCGATGCCCCACGGTCGATGCCAGAGGAGCGCCGGCACGTTGTCCGGGGTGATGCCACCGGCGATGAAGGTGGCGGTGGGGGCGCGCTCGCCGAGCAGAGCCCAGGGGAAGCGACACCCGCTGCCGCCATCGCCGACGTCGAAGATCACGGGCGCGTCGGCGGTCGGCGGTGGCTCGGCCACCGGCACGGGCAAGGCGCGCGCGTCGACCGCGATCTTGAACACGCGATGCGTGACGATGCGCGCCGCGGCGAGCGCGGCG
>JBDSBS010000071.1:0-2881 GCA_039921435.1 Planctomycetota bacterium
ACGACGGCAAACTGCATCATCATCCCGGCTGCGGGCAGCAACGCCTCGACGGCACCGGCACACTCGACAGCGCCGACTTGTTCTTGCTCGAGACCCCGCACGAAGGCAACCAGGCACACTCCCCCGAAGAAGTGCTCGCTGTGCGCAACCTCGTCGAGTCGCAGCTCAAACCCGACGCGACGTGGACCAACCGCAACGGCATCCGCAACCCGCTGACCCCCGAGCACATCCTCGTCATCGCACCCTACAACGCGCAGGTCAGCGCTCTGCGCCGCGCCCTCGCCGCCTTCGGCGGCTCACGCGTCGGCACGGTCGACAAGTTCCAGGGCCAGGAAGCGCCGATCGTGATCTACTCGTGCACGAGTTCGTCACCGCAAGACGCCCCGCGCGGCATGAGCTTCCTCTACGACCCGCACCGCCTCGAGTCGCCACGAGCCGCGCGCAATGCGCGTTCGTGATGGTTGCGAGCCAGGCGCTGTTCACGCCCGAGGTCAAGACTCCCGAACAGATGAACTGGGCCAACGGCATGTGCCGCTTCCGCGAAGTCGCGACTCGCGTGCTCGGTACACGTAGACCTGGCTTCCCAAACCGTTGGAGGGCGGTCGTGCGACGACTTCGCGCAGATCCCCGCACGGCTCGAGACGTGGCTCTGCCCCATGCTGCGCGACATGCACGAAGCGCCGTGGGCGATCGTGCTGCTGGGCCCGATGTTCGCGGTGTCGTTGGCCGTCACCTTCGCACTCGTCATGTTCGGGCCGCTCGCACGCTCGGTTCGCCGAACCGGTACGGGCCTCGTCTTCGCCGTGCTCGGCGCAATCGCGGTCTCGGCGTGCGCCGAAACCGCCTTCAACCTGCTCGGTCCGCTCGCAAGGCCTCGATGTTGCGCGTGGAGGTCGTTTTCGAGCAAGGCGGAGAACTGCTCGCGATCTTGCTGTTCCTGACGTTCCTGAGTCGTCAGTTGGCGCTGTTCCAGGACGACGGCAATCGCACGTTGACCGACTGGTCCTGCATCGCTCGGCCGCCGAGAGCGCGCACCACCGCCGACGCTTCGCCGTCGAGCTCGACCGAACGCGCACAGCGCTTCGGGCAGAGCTTCTTGTCGGGCCCGCACCGATCCTGCTGCTACGCTCTCCGCAGTGGCCGCCCCCCTTGGCGAACTGCGCCGGATCCTCGGACCCATCACCGGCATCGCCGTCTGCATCGGCACTGCAGTCGGAGCCGGCATCCTGCGCACACCGGGCAGCATCGCTGCGGAGCTGCCGAGTGCAGTCTGGATCCTCGGCGTCTGGTGCCTCGGCGCGCTCATCGCTGCACTCGATGCGCTGATCCTCGGCGAGATGGCCGCTTCGGTGCCGCGCGTCGGCGGACTCGTCGCCTACCTCAACCTCTCCTTCGGGCGCGGAACGGCCTTTGTCGTGGGCTGGTCGATGCTGCTCGTCACCTGGCCGGCGTCGCTGGCCGGCGTCGCCGTGGCGACAGGCGAACTGCTCACGGGCGGCGCTGAAACGCTCGGTGCCTTTGCCGAACCGACTTCGGCGGGCCGCGCCGTCGCGACGGCCGTGATCGGCGTGATCGGCGGCGTCAATCTCATTGGACTGCGGGTCGGGGCGCGCTTCGAAGTCGTGCTGTTCGTGCTCAAGGTGCTGCTGCTCGGCGGCATCTGCATCGCCGCCGCAGTCGCCGCGCCCACACCGGCAGTCGTGCCGCCAGCCGCGTTCCCGGCGACCACGGTTGGGCTGCTGGCCGCGATCGGCGGCGCGATGACAGCGGTGATCTTCAGCTACGACGGCTACGCCGACGCCGTCTACCTCGCCGGCGAGACGCGCGACCCGGGCCGCGCACTGCCGCGAGCGCTGCTGACCTCGCTGCTGACGATCACCGTGTTGTACCTTTTGGCGAACGTGACGTTCTTGCTCGTGCTCGGCACGGACGGCCTCGCGCACAGCAAGTTCGCGGCGCTCGACGTGGCGAGCGCGGCCTTCGGCCCGAATGGCAAGACGGCACTGACCGCCATCGCGCTCGTCGTCATGCTCGGCGCCATCAATGCCTACTTCCTCACGGGCCCACGCATCGCACGCGTGCTGGCCGAAGAACGGCTCGCGCTGCCCGTGCTCGGCCGCGTGCCAGAATCGGGTGCGCCGGTCGCGGCGATCCTCTGCATCACGGGCCTGGCAATCGCATTTGCGCTGACCAATACGTTCGACGAACTGCTCGAGGTGACGGTGCCGATCATCTCGGTGACGACGGCGCTCGTTGCCGTTGGATTGTTGGTGCAGCGCGCTCGCGCGCCCGAACGCGCGCGGCCGTTCCGAGTGCGCGCGCCGTGGCTGGTCGTCGGCCTGCAAGTCGCGATCGGCGTCGGGTTGCTGGTCAGCTTCGTCGCCGCCAACCCCTGGGCGCTCGCGATCGACCTGATCGCTGTGCTCGTCGGCCTCGCGGTCTACGTCGTCATCCGGCGGCGCGCGACGACGAAGGCGTGACCTGGGGATCGGTGCACGACACCCGCTGACGCCTTTGCAGCTCTGCTTTGCAGAGCGAAGGTGCAGCAGCTATCAGGAGGCGCGATTTCGATGGCGTGGGCGCCATCTGGATTGCGTCGCGTGAGAGCCGCGGAGCAATACTGCACTACTGGTCGAGAGCCTCAAGCGACCGAGCAAAGGCCCCTTCGCTGATGAGATACTCGATAACTGCGCGCCGCATGACCCACACGAGAAGGATGCTTGTCACAACGCAAGCCCTGCGATTCACCATCGATCACGTATGGTTGATTTCCCGGCACGGGTCCCGATGGGCGCTGCAGACGGCCTAGGTGGACCGACGTGTTCGTCCCGTGCGGGGGAGCTCTCTCGGCTCTCGTTTCTTCTCTGCCCCATGCTTCAGA
>JBDSBS010000072.1:0-3312 GCA_039921435.1 Planctomycetota bacterium
CGTTCATGATGTCAGTTCCATCACCGCACCCCCCGGGTGCGTTACGCGCATTTCCTTGGAATGCGCGCGTCGCCGCCGCCAGGGACGAGGCCGCCGCAAACCGAAGGTTCGACCGGTGCTACGGGAACTTCACTGCTACAGGAACCTGCTACGGGAACTTGCTACGGGAACTTCACGCGCACGATCGGCACGCCCGGATCGACCGCGACACTCTGCGGCGGCAGGTCGCTGCCGAAGATCTGCACCGTGTAGCTGCCGGCACTGCGGTTTGGAAACCACGCACGCCCTCGTTCGTCGAGTTCGGTGCTCGCCAGCAGGCGGCCCTGCCGCCGCAGCTGCACGAGCCCGCCTTCGGCTCCCTGTCCCGCAACGGTCACTTCGATGACCGCGCCGCGCTCGAGCTGCACCTGGACTGGAGCCCCCGACAAGACGTCGTGGGGCAACTGAAGGTCCTGGCCACACGCCGCAAAACCCACGGCGCGTGCGACCAGGCGCGAGGATCTGCTGCTGACGCCGCTCAGACGAAAGCTGCCGTCGGCAGCCGTTCGCAGGCCCGGCTCGAACAAGTCGAGGTCCGTCTCTTCGCCGAGGAACACGAAGGCGTTGGCTATCGGGGCGCCCTTCTCGTCCTTGACGAAGCCCTGCAATCGGCCACCCGGCTCGAGCAGCACGTCACCGAGGTTGTGCCCGTCGCCGGCGGCCAGATCGCGATCGGCGACGAACGGCACGTACCCCTCCGACCAGATTTGCAACCGCACGCGACCGACCGGGCACAAGGGCCAGCGCATCTCACCGTTCTGCATCTCGACCCAGCGCGCCTTCGGCGCCGCATCGCTGCCTTCGTCGAGTAGGGTCACGCGCAGCAGCGCGCCGGACAAACGCTTCTTGCTCGGCAAGCCAGTGACCGTGGCCAACAGCGTGCACGTCGGCGGCGTGTCGAGCCGAATCGAGACGCGCTCCTGGCCGACCAGCACTGGCACGATGCTCTGGCGGCTGCGGTCGCCGAGCCATACCTGCAGGTCGATCGCACGATCGGGCAGTTCGAGCAGGAAGTCCCCGCTGCCGTCCGTCATCGTCGTCTGGCCAAGGGCGCCGCGCACGGCCACCAGCGCGCCCGCGACCGGCTGCCCGTCGCTGCCGACGACGGATCCGCGCACGGTGCGCCCCGCCTCGAGCCGCAAGATCACGTCGCCGGCCCGCCGGTTGGCTTGCACCGAGACGAGCTTGTCGCCGCTGCCGAGAGGTTGCGACGGCAAGCGCGCGCGCACGCGGTAGTCGCCGGGCAGCAGGTTGTCGACGGAGAACGAACCGTCGGCCGCCGTCACGACCATTGCCTGTGAATCGTTGCCGACCGCGGTGACCGAGGATCCGGCCAAGCCTCGATCGCCGCGCAGCACCCGACCCTGGATGCGGCAGCCGCGCGGCAGCACGACATCGCCGTGGCTCGCGGTGTGACCCATGCTGGGCACGACGACGCGGAACCAGGGGCTGCCATAGCCAGCCAACTCGATGCGGGCGAGCAGCAGTCCGGGTTGTTGCCCCCGAATCTCGAAACTGCCGTCGGCCGCCGACACAGCGAGGATCTCGTCGCGATCGACACCAAACAGCTGCAGGACCTGGTTGCCGATGGCACCGAGGTCGAATTGGGCCGCGGCGTCGCCGATGGAGCGCGCGTTCTCGGCGAACACCTTGGTCTGCATGACCACGCCACCCGCGAGTCCCGCGCCCGCCTCGTCGACGAGTCGCCCGCGTACGACCGTCGGCTGGACCGCGGTCAGTTCGAGCACCGTCTCGGGCGTCTCTTCGATGCGGAACGAGATTTCGGCGCCGAGCGTGCGTTGGAAGGCAAACGCATTGTCGAGCACCTGCAGCTTGGCCGCCCCGGGCGACAACGGTGCCGCAAACCGGAACTGACCATCCGCGGCGATCGTTGCGAAGTCGACTTGACCAGCGATGTCGCGGATGCGCAGCACATTGCCACCGCGGAACGGCGGCTCGCCCGCAACGAAGACGATCTGCCCGGCGACCACGGATCGCGGTGGCATCTCGAACGCGAGTTCCGACGAAATCGCGCCAATGGCCTCGGTGCGGATCACAGCGCCGTGCTCGGCCTGACGCACGATCACGCGCATGTTGCCGCGCGACAGTCCTGACAGCAGGAAGGTGCCGTCGTCGCCCGTGATCGCGGCGATCGGATCTACGAGCCCGAGTTGGCTGTTGGACGGCAGGATCTCGACCAGTGCCCCTGCGATCGGCTGCTGCGACATGGCACTCGTGATGCGACCGCGCAACGGCGCCATCGTCGGACGCTCGAAGCGAAGGTCCACCCGCACCTGGTCGCCAACCACCACGACGGGAATCGCCGCCGGCTGCCAGGACTGGTGTCGTGCCACCAGACGCACGGGTCCCGCTGCCAGGTTGGTGAACCGATAGCGGCCGTTGGATGCGGTGGTCACAGCCTGTGCGCGCCGCTGGTCGCTGAGCACCGACTCGGCGGCGACGCGCGCGTTCGAAACCGGCAAGCCAGAATCGTTGTAGACGACGCCGTACAGTTCGAACGCGGGTCGCAGCTGCAGCAGCAACCGTTCGCGCAGCAGCGACACTTCCTCGAGGCCACCCGCGAAGTCGGGATGCTCGAAGCCCAGCACCAGACACTGCTCCGGATCGCAGCGGAACTGGAACTGGCCCTCGGCTCCGGTGATTGCCTGGTCGATGCGCACCATGCGCCATTCGGGCCACGCCGTGCTGGCGCGATACAGCGACACGGTGGCGCCAACAGCCGGGCGCGAATCGGGCAAGCGCACGAAGCCCGCGACCGCGTGCCCCGGCATCGACTTCTGTGCCGCAGCATCGATCTTGTCGAGTGCTAGCAGCCCTGAAACCTGTTCTGGTCGCTGCACCGCGGCGGCCGCGAGCGAACTCGGACTGCGACGGTTGTCGCTGCGAAACATCTGAACGATCGACGCGGCCAGGCCCGCGAGCACCAGCAGTCCGATCACCCACGACGACCGGCGGTAGCGAGTCTGCCAGGTCCGCGACATCAGCGGCCTCCGTTCGTGCCGTCGGAAGTCTGCAACGAGTGGAACTGCTGCGCCATGAGACGCACGCCTTCGACCGCCCCTGCCTCAAGTTCCGTGGCGGCTTCCTGGCAGATCTGCACGACGTCCTGCAAGGCCTGGTCGCGCGCCACGGATTCCTGCACCGCGACCATGGCGTCGTCCCGCGCTTCCTCGATCGCACCGGCGCGCAGCAGGATGCGCATGCGACACAACTGTGCCGCCGGATCGCCGTCCGCTTCGGCGATCCACGCAT
>JBDSBS010000073.1:0-2624 GCA_039921435.1 Planctomycetota bacterium
CGGCGCGGACCCAGAAACCCGGTAGGCCGAACGTCTGAGTCAGGTTGACCGGACTGATCTGGTTGACGAACAGGTTGCTGAAGGTCGGGGTCACCAGGCGCGCCACGGCCTCGAACGGCGATTGGCGTTCGTAGGTCACCATGAACATGGGAACGCTGCCGCCGAAGTCCGTCGCCGGCGACGTCACGGTCGGCACGAGATCGTTGGACCCAGACGTGTCGATCGCTGCGCGGCAGGTCACGTTGCCACCGCCACCGTTCGGGGCCACCGCTGACCCGTAGATGTCGTAGTCCAAAGCACTGAAGCGGAACTGGTAGACGACCATCCACCGCGGTGACGCGGTGAAGCCATTGCCGTTGGACTGCGACACGGAGGGCTGGGAGTAGAGTCTGCCGGCCGTGTTCTCGAGCTGCAGGAAGAACCCTCCGAACGACGTGTCCGCGTTGACGGTGCGCGCGTGGATGTCGGACTCGGTCGCCGAGAGGTCGCGTTCCCAGGCCACGAGCCACTGGGATCCCGGGCCGCCGTCGCCGCCGATGTCGGGATTGACGGCATCGCCGGCAGTGTTCACGTCGCTGATCTGCCACACGATCGGATGCGGCAGCGCGTTGGTCAGGCGAAGGCGGCCCCAGATCGCCCAGTGGGTGCCGTCGTACCGTTGCGAGACGACTAGGAAGCGACTGTACGAGTAGAGGTTGGCGACGCGCGGATTCTGGTGGGAGAACGCTGTGAAGTCGATGGACGCGAGGCTGCCAGGGATCGCCGTGCCGTTGCCGTTCCGAAACTCGCTCCAAATGTCGAAGTCCCCCCCCGAGAACGGGTGTTGCCAGACAACGAGATACTGGTCGGCACTCGCGTCGTAGGCGATGTCGGGCTGGCTCGCGTCGTTGCTGTGAACCGCCGTGAACGCGCTCGTCTGGATCAACGGATCGATGACCAGCGCGCCCTGCCCGCGCTTGGCGGCCGGCACGTGGATCCGGATCGTGTTGCCGGCATAGGTCGTCTCGACCGGAAACAGCGCCGCGCCGTCGACCACGTGGGCGGCGCCGTAGTGCACGCAGCCGAGTTGGTTGCCGAACTGCAGGCCCGCGGTTGTGTCCGCGGTCAGCTCGGTGAGTACTTGGAGGTCGACGTCGACGTCACCCTGCAGGTTGCTGTCGACGACGAAGGTTTGCTCGACCTGCTCGAGACGAAGGTCGTACTGCTCACGCACGGCGCCGCGTTCGTAGCGCACGGACTGCTCGAACCGCACGGGCGCTGCGGCCTCGAGCCGCAGTTCCTGCCCACCGATCCGCACCGAGCGCAGCACGAACTGCACGGGGTAGTTCTTGGGCGCTTCCGAGCCGAGGAACGGGATGTAGACGAAGCCTTCCGGGCCGAAGGATGCCTTGTAGGTCGAGCCCAGGGCCCAGATGTGGCCCTCGACGTGGTCGAAATACACCCGGTCGCGGCGGGTCTGGCCCGCGCCGTACATCGCGAGTTCGGGCACTTCGGCCGCCGGCATCGCCAGGTGCGGCGTGTCAGGCGCTCGCGGCTCGCGCAGCATGAGGCGCTCGGCCTCGGTCAGCGGCGACGCGTCGGGCCAGCCTTTGACGGGGTCGGGTGCGGGTGGGCTCTGGATGTGCCACTGCTGCGCGGCCAGCGGTGTGCACAGCAGCAGGGCGAACAGGGACGGCATCGTGCGCTTCTTCGGCGCGTCGGTGCCACGCAGGAACGGAGTCGTGTGGGGTTTCATGGCGTGCGTTGCGGTAAAGGGGTGAGCACGGGCGATCTGCCGCGTGCACCGAACGAAACGGAACCGGCCCCCGGCGCGTGACGCGGTCTTGGCGGATTCGGTGTCCTGCGCCGCGATACCCCGCCCCGACGCCCTTTCCCGTGGGGCCGCATCACGATCGGGTTCGGGTATACGTTGTGCTTCCCGCTGCCATGAGCATTCACGATTCCTTCGGCCTGCCTGAGGCGGTGATGGACCAGGCCATAGCACGGCTGGTCGCGGAAGAACCGCGGGACCGCGCCGCGGGGCTCTTGGGCCTCGTGAGTGCGTATCCCGAACACCAAGCGGCGCTCCAAGCGTTGGCCGATGCGCTGCACGGTGCGGGCCGCGTTCTCGCGGAGGTGTTCGCGGCGCCCCCGACCGACGAACTGCCTCGCATCGAAGGCTACCGCGTCGTTAGAGACCTTGGCGAAGGCGCCTTCGGCATCGTCTACCTGTGCGAGCAATACGAGCCCATGCATCGCCAGGTCGCCGTCAAGGTGCTTCGACCAGGTGCAGGCGATCGAAGCACGTTGGCTCGATTCGACGCCGAGCGGCAGTTCTTGGCGCGGCTGAGCCACCCGGCGATCGCGCAGATCTTCGACGCGGGTTTGCTGCCAGACGGCCGTCCGTGGTTCGTCATGGAGCACGTGCCCGGGGTGCCGATCACGACTTATTGCGATCGCGCCCAACTGTCGATCGAGGCGCGCCTGCAGGTGTTCGCGCGGCTCTGCCATGGCGTGCAATACGCCCACGAGCAGGGCATCGTGCATCGCGATCTCAAGCCCGCGAACATCCTGGTCGTCGAGACCGACGGCGAACCACAGCCGAAGATCATCGACTTCGGCATTGCTCGCGTGCTGCAGCCCAT
>JBDSBS010000074.1:0-2843 GCA_039921435.1 Planctomycetota bacterium
TTGGCGGAAGTCACGACGGCGACCGGCACCGAACCGTTCCAACTGTGGGCCGCCGCCACCGCGAACGGGCGGCGCATCACCTTGCCGATGCAGCAAGGCACCCGCGTGCGCCTGCCCGCCGGGAGCTATGAGGTGTGGACGAACAGCCAGGACGGCTGGACGTGGCAGCGTCTCGAGCTCGCATCGGGCGCGCGCACGCTGCTGCAGTTCCAAGGCCCAGCACAACGCGTGCGGCGCCGCGATCAGGCGCACGTGCACCCAGATCGATGGTGCGGCATCGACCTGTTCCTCGGCGACCGCGACGAATGTGTGCTGCTTGGCGCAGCCCTGGCAACACCCCTGGTAGCGCACGTGCCACGCACCGGCTGCGTCGCGATCGGCGTCGTGCCTGGCCCCCCCTCGCGCGAACCCGTTCTGTGGCCGCCGGTCATGGAGGCCCCTTCGCTCGCCCGTCTGCACGTCGACGCCGAAGGCGACGCTGCGGCCGGCGCGCTCATGTACTCACTGCGACGAACGGACAGCGATGGCTGGCGTCTGCTCGGTTCGGGTCAGGCAGGCCAAGATGGTTCGTTCGTGTTGCCGCGCCCGGAGTCCGGCGACGACTGGCTGCTCGTCGTCTCGGCCAAACACCCGCCGCGCGCACTGCCTTGGACGCAGGTGCGCGACGAGCACCGGATCACCTTGCAGCGCGGACTGCCGCTGGTCGTCAACGCGACGACACGCAGCGGCGAACCGGCGGTCGACCTTCGCCTCGAATACGTGCCTGACGGCGCCGAGGTTGCGACGCTCGCGACGCACACCGACGGCCGCGGTTCTGCGCACCTGCCGCTGCTCGTCGCACCTGGAGAACTGCGCGTCAGCGACGAGCGCTTCCTCAACCAGGAGATCGCTGTCGAGGCCGTTCCGCACGACGGCGTGCGCCTCGTCGTGGAAGCCGGCGAACGATTGAGAGGCCGCGCGCTGCTGCCCGACGGTTCGGTGGCTGCGGGTGTGCTCGTGACGGTGCGCGACCCTCGCGGCTTGCTGCGGCCCGCTTCGCGCGCGACCACGACCGCCGCCGACGGTTCGTTCACCTTCTCGGGCCTGCCCGAAGCAATGGACCTCGTGCTGTTCGCGACGACGCGCCGCGATGCGCACACGTGGTCCGGTCGGATGGCGTCCGTGCGGGCGGGCGGCGAAGGGGTCGAACTCACGCTTCGCGACGAAGACCCGCAACTGGGTCCGCCGCGCAAGTAGCGAGCAGACGCTGCGTCTCGGGTGCGGGCGACGGACGGTGACACACCGCGCTGCGACGTGCGGCCGCGTGACAACGCGCTACTTCTTGCGCACGATGCAGTGGGCGCTGACCCACTCGGGGCCCGCCATCGTATCGAGCCCAACCTCGACGAACTCACCACCGGCGCCCGTGATGTTGGCGTGCAGGTCGGCGAAGCTCGTCCAGTACATCTGGATGGCGTTCTCCTCTTTGTGCGCCGCCGCGTGATACACCGGGCGCGGCGGCGGCTCTGGCGGCATGGCGTCCCCGTGAGCGGGGTCGACGATCAAGCGCATGGACGCTGCCGAGCTCTCCGGATGCGCGCACCACTGCCGGTCGACGCACGGCATGGCGGCGAGGTCGTAGCGCCCCGGCGCCGATGGCGCGCGAACGGGCACGAGAAGCGAGGCGCCCCCACCCGGCGCGATGTCGTGTGGCAGGCGCGCCCACGTCGTGGCGGACAACGCGCTGCCATCGAAGGACTCGGCGCGCACGCCGAGCTCCACAGCCCCAGGCGACGACGACGCCATGGCGCGTTCGCCCGTGTTGTGCACGTCGACACGCACCCACATCCACTGGTTGGCGGGCGCATTCATGTGCGGCGGCGTCATGCGCGTGAAGCTGCGCAGTGCGACGGGACTGCTCACCTTGTTGCCCGTCACGACTCGCGGCGCAGCCGGGGGCGGCGCGAGCGACTCGACCGGGATCTGGAAGAAGGCCACACCACGCGGCTTCAACACGCGCATGAACTCGCGCAGGTAGACCGCCGAGTACTTCGTCTGCATGTGCTGCAGCACGATCAGGGTCAACACGAAGTCGAACGACGCACTGGGGAAGAGACTCAGGTCTGGCTTTGCGTTGTGCTCGAACGTGACTCGCGCGCCGATCTTGTTGGCTGCGCGTGCCCCGGCCACCATCGACTCGGCGACGTCGACGCCGACAACCTCTTGAAAGTGCTGCGCCAGCGCTTGGGTCAGGCGACCGTGCCCGCAGCCAAAGTCCAACGCGCGCCCGAGCTTGGGCATCGCTTGCACACCCATGAGCTCCCGCTGAACCCAACCGATCGTCTGCTCGCCGCTGAGCCAGAACTCCCGGTCGTCCCAGCCGCCACCCTTGCGGTTGGGGTCCGTCAGGATGGCCCACCGTGGATCGGTGGCCCCGAGATGCTGCCAGGTCTTCTGTAGTTGATCGAATTCCATGCGGTTCTTGGCGGGAGATGCTAGCAAGCCCCAGGGTGCCGCGGAAGAGATCAGGCAAACCGGGTAGGAGGCGAAGTTCGCTCTGTTCCGAGCCCAGCACCGAGCACCACCAAGACATCGATGCAACCGGCCGAGTAGCGGCTTTCCTCACTCCCATTCGATCGTCGCTGGCGGCTTGCTCGAGATGTCGAGGCAGACGCGCGAGAAGCCCTTCACTTCGTTGAGCACGCGGTTGCTGATGCGCTTCAGGACCTCGACGGGCAGCAGCTCCCAGTCCGCTGTCATCGCGTCTTGGCTGCTGACGATGCGCAGCACGCAGACGTCTTCGTAGACGCGCGCGTCGCCCTTCACACCGACCGACTTCTGCGGCACGTAGACCGCGAAGTACT
>JBDSBS010000075.1:0-13043 GCA_039921435.1 Planctomycetota bacterium
GACGTCCGTCCGAGCGCGGCAGCCGAGTTGGGGATGTTCATGGTGTGGCGGGCCTGGCCATGCGGGTCGGTCATGACCGCCGCGGAGTCGCCGACGGTGACTCCGCGGCGGCGCGCCCAGCCGATTACGCCGTGCCGCCGGAACGCCGCGCGTTTCCAGTCGCCTGATCGCACGGTCACCTGCATGCGTCTAGCATGCGCGCTGCATGCGCTACGCGTTCTTCGCCCTCGTCTCGGTGACGACAGCCCTGTGGGCCCAGGCCCCGCCCGGCTACTACAACACCGTCAACGCGACGACGCCGGCCCTGCTGCGCAACACGCTGCACGCGGTCGTCAAGGACCACTTCCGCATCCCCTACACGTCGTCGTCGACCGACACGTGGAACGTGCTCGAACTCGCCGACCAGCACCCGACCATCGCGACGCAGATTCTCGATCTCTACAAGAACGCGGCGTACACCAAGTTTGGTGGCGGCACGGGCCCCTACAACCGCGAACACTCCTGGCCCAACTCGTACGGCTTCCCCACCGACGTTCCGACCAACTACCCGTACACCGACTGCCACCACCTGTTTCTCTGCGACGTCGCCTACAACAGCAACCGCGCCAATCTGCCGTTCGTGAACGGCACCGCGTCGTGGACCGAGTACGCGACGCTCGTCAATGCGGGACAGGGTGGCGGTAGTGGCAGCTTCCCGGGCAACTCGAACTGGGCCAACTCCGCCGGCTGGCAGACGTGGAGTGGGCGCAAGGGCGACGTGGCACGCGCACTGATGTACATGGACGTTCGCTACGAGGGCGGCTTTCACAGCATCACGGGAGCTGCCGAACCCGACCTGCGGCTCACCGACACACTGAGCCTCATCCAGACGACCGGAGGCAATGCGAGCGTCGCCTACATGGGCCTGCTCGGTGTGCTGCTGCAATGGCACCAGCAGGATCCCGTCGACCAGAAGGAGATGACGCGCAACAACGTCGTCTTCAGCTTCCAGGGCAATCGCAATCCGTTCATCGACCACCCCGAGTGGGTTGCCTGCCTCTGGTCGGGCCAGTGTGTGCGCGTGCGCGAGCCCGAGGTTTGGATCAACGAACTGCACTATGACAACGTCGGCACCGACGTGGGCGAGTTCGTCGAGATCGCGGGCCCGGTCGGCGAGAACGTCGATGGCTGGATGCTGCTCGGTTACGACGGGCAGACTGGCGCGTTCTACGACTACGTCAAGCTGCGCGGCACGATCGGCAATCAGCAGAACGGCCTCGGCACGCTGTCGTTCGCGTACCCTGGTCTACAGAACGGAGCCCCCGACGGCATCGCGCTCGTCACGCAGGCCGGCGTCGTGATGCACTTCATCAGCTACGAAGGTGTGTTCCAGGCACTCGGCGGCGCGGCTGACGGACGGATGTCCGTCGACATCGGTGTCAGCGAAACCTCGACGACGCCGATCGGCTTCTCGCTGCAACTCGGCGGCACGGGCCGCGCCTATGCCGACTTCACGTGGCAGGCCGCACTCGCCAACACGCCGGGCATTGTGAACGCGAACCAGGTGTTTCAGTGATGCGGCAGGCTGTCACTCGGTCGCAATCACCGGTCTCTTCCTGCAACGGGCAAGTCTTGAAGCGAACGCCCGATCGCCCAGAACCGACCAACGTCGAGGTGCCTACGCGCGATCCTGCTCCGGCTCGGCCCACACCTGCGCGAGACCACGGCCGTCGATGGTGACGTGAATGACGCTCGGATTGCAGCAGACCGGGCAGTCCTCGACGTAGTCTTGACGCGAACCGCCGGCTAGGTCGATCGGGATGACGACCTGTTCGCCGCACGAGTCACAGATGTAGCTGGCTTCGTTCTGCATGCACCATTCGCTCGTGCCACCGCGCGGAGCGCGCCGGCTTTCGATGCGGTCAACGTAACCCAGGGGAGCATACGCCGCGGGGCATGAGCTGCGGTTGTCTGCGCGCAGAGAGGCCTGCATGGCACCCGCCGTCTACCACGAGTGGCTAGGCCAGGGTGTCTCGGGTGAGCACACCAGAACCGGCTCTTCGTCGACTAGACTTGACGACCCCATGCCCCCCGCCTCGTCCATCCTGCTTTCGTGGTCGATCCTCGTCGCCGCCGCCGCCGCGCAGCACGACGGCGTTGTGACCCACGCCCCCGCGGACCGCATCGACTTCGCGCGCGCCGTGCAACCGATCCTCGCGCACCACTGCTACGCGTGCCACGGTCCCGACGATGCCAAACGCAAAGCGGACCTGCGCCTCGATCGACGCACCGATGCGTTTGCCGAGCGCGACAACGGCGCAGCGTTCGTCGCTGGCCAGCCGGCAGCGTCGGAGGCGATGGTGCGCATGCTGTCGGACGATCCCGACGAGCACATGCCGCCGCCCGACAGCGGACACGAGCTGAAGCCGGCCGAGATCGAGACGCTGCGGCGCTGGATCGAAGGTGGCGCCGAGTGGACCGAGCATTGGGCCTTCGTCGCTCCGCAACGCCCCTCGGTACCCACCGTCGCCGATGCCGCCTGGCCGCGCTCTGACGTCGATCGCTTCGTACTCGCACGGCTCGAGAAGGAAGGGCTGCGCCCCACAGCCGAGGCGTCGCGCGAAGCGTGGCTGCGTCGGGTCACGTTCGACCTGATAGGGCTGCCACCCACGATCGCCGAACTCGACGCGTTCCTGCGCGACACCTCGGCCGATGCGTACGACAAGGTCGTCGATCGCCTGCTCGCCGACGAGCGCTATGGCGAACGCCAGGCAACCGAGTGGCTCGATCTGGCCCGCTACGCCGATTCGAACGGCTACCAGCGCGACCGCGGTAGAACCGCGTGGAAGTGGCGCGACTGGGTCATCGACGCGTTCAACAAGAACCAACCGTTCGACCAGTTCACGATCGAGCAACTCGCGGGCGATCTGCTGCCCGAGCCTTTGATCGCGCAGCGCATCGCGACGGGCTTCAACCGCAACCATCCCGTCAACACCGAAGCCGGTGAAGAACTCGACGAGTACCGCTCCGCCTACGTCATGGACCGCGTGCACACGACGGCAACGACGTGGCTCGGTCTGTCGGTCGCCTGCGCGCAGTGCCACGACCACAAGTACGACCCGATCTCGCAGCGCGACTACTACTCGTTCTACGGCTTCTTCAATCACATCAAGGAACGCGACTCGGGCGGCGGCATGTCGCTCAATCCCAAGCCGGCGATTCCGGCTCCCGGGCCCGACGACGTGCCGCGGCTCGCCGATCTCGACCGACGCATCAAGACGCTCGAGAAGCACCTCGAACGCGACGACCCACTCGCCGACGAAGCCCAGCAGGCGTGGGAGAAGCAAGCACTCGAACGCCTCGGCGCCCCCATTCCGTGGCAGACCCTCCAGCCGACCGAGTTCATGGCCAAGCACGGTTCCCGGCTGCAACAACTCGAAGACGGCTCGATCCTGGCGACGGGCCCGGTGCCCGCGCGCGACACCTACGAACTCGTGTTCGTGCCCGGCAAGCGCAAGATCCAGGCGCTGCGGCTCGACGTGCTGCCCGATCCCTCGATGCCGCTCAGTGCCTCGGGGCGCGCCGACGACGGCCGCTTCATTCTCAGTGCGCTCGAGACGCGGCTCGCGAGCACAGCCGAGAGCAGCGATCCACCGTTGATCGCCTATGCGCTGGCGGCGGCCGACCTCAACCAGAAGGAGGACGAGGACGAACACTACCTGACGGCGATCACACCGGGTTCGATCGCCGGTTCGATTGTGCTCGACGATGGCTCGAACAACGGCGGCGACAAGCCGGGCGGCTTCCGCTTCGGCGGCCGCGGCTGGAGCATCGCCGGCGAAGGACGCAAGGAACCGCGCGAGGCGATCCTGATCCCCGTCGAGCCGATCGACGCGAACGGGACGTCGATCTTGCGGCTCACGCTGCACCACAACTCGTCCAACAAGTTCAAGAGCCTGATCGGCCGCTTCCGCATCTCGTTCACCGAGGACGAACGCGTTCGCGCGCAGCTGCTGCCGATCTCGCCGTCGTTGTGGCGCGCCATCGGTCCGTTCCCGGCCGCCGGCGTCGACGCCGCGTATGCGACTGCGTTCGAGCCCGAGAAGGACCTGGAGACGGCCGAGTGGAAGAAGAAGTACGACCAGCCGATCGTGGAGGTGCCGAAGGTCGAAAAGCCTGCCGAGAAACCCGCGGCGAAGACGGACGCGAAGAAGCCCGGTGCGGCGGACAAAGAGGCACCCGCGGTCGCGAAGGCCGAAGGGCCGGCGAAGGATGCGGCGATGCCCGCGCGCCAGCCGGCCAAGGACGGTGCACCGCCTGTCGCCGAGACACCGCCAGCTGCCGAGGGCAAGCCACCCGCGCCCGACGCAGATGGCAAGGCACCAGGTGGCAAGTCGCTGGATGGCAAGACACCGGATGGCAAGGCACCAGATGGCGGCGCCGTCGCGAAGAACGCCGATGCCAAGCCCGCAGCGAAGCCCGAGGAGTCCGAGAAGCCCGCTGCAAAAGCGCCGCCGAAGGCCAAACCGCGCCGCCTCGAATGGAAGGAACGCCGCGACTGGCGCGACGGCGACTCGGCGCGGCTCTCTGTCGACGGCGCTGCCTCGGCGTGGTTCGTCTCGCGCAAGATCCACACGGAGACCGCACGCACAGCGGTGATCGAGTTCGAAGGCGGTGTCGGTGCCAAGCTCTGGCTCAACGGTTCGCTCGTCGCCGAGTTCGCGCCGCCGCCCGAAGCGCCCGAGAACGAGCAGGCAAAGGCGCCGCCGATGAAACAGGAGTTCGACGAAGAGGCGTTCTTGGCGCAACGCGCGCGCGAACGCGACCGCGAGCCACGGCGGCTGCGCCTCGGCCTGCGCGCCGGCGACAACCACCTCGCGATCAAGCTCGTCGGCAAGGGTGCTCTGCCGCGGCCGAAGTCGGGCGGCGGCATGGCGACCGCAATGAACGCCGAGTCAGCCGATGGCGACGACGGCCCACCGCCGGGATTCGGCTTTCCTGGAATGATGCAGCGCGGCAGCAGCCAGGGTGTGTCGTTCACGTTCACGATGAACGCCGAAGGCGACGATCTGCTCGACTTCGAGGCGCTGCAAGCAATGCGCGATAAGGCTGCGGCATCGGCGACTGCTCCGACGACTGCTCCGGCGACGACTTCGCCCGCGGCCGCCACGGCGACCGCCGCGACCGCGACGGAAGCCACCGCGCCGAAGACACCACCAATCAGTTCGCCAGTCAGTTCGCGAGTCAGTTCGCCAGTCAGTGCACCAGTCAATGCACCGGTTAGTGCACCGGTCAGTGCCGAGACCGAAGCCGACACCAAGAAGCCACCGACGCCCGCCGAACGGCGCGCCAAGGTGCTGCGCCGCTGGTTCCGCACGCGCATCGACATCGCCGGCCGCGTGCTGTTCGAAGAACTTGAGCGCGTCAAGAAGGAGAAGGAGCGCGTCGAAGGCAGGCTGACGTCGGCGCTCGTCATGGAAGAACTGGCGACGCCCAGGCCAACACACGTCTACGTGCGCGGGGACTACCGCCACAAGGGCGACCTCGTCGCGACCAACACGCCGACAGTGCTGCCGCCGATGCCGAGCGACCTGCCCAAGAACCGACTCGGCCTCGCGCGCTGGCTCGTCAGCAAGGACAACCCGCTCGTCGCGCGCGTCACCGTCAATCGCGCGTGGCAGCAGTTCTTCGGTCTCGGCCTCGTGCGCACCGCCGACAACTTCGGCATGCGCGGGGCACAGCCGAGCCATCCCGAACTGCTCGATTGGCTGGCGACCGAGTTCGTCGCGAGCGGCTGGAACGTGAAGAAGCTGCACCGCCTGCTCGTGCTGTCGGCGACCTATCGGCAGAACAGCGCCGCGACGCCACAGGCGCGCGAACGCGATCCCGACAACGTGCTGCTCGCGCGCGGACCGCACCAACGTCTGTCGGCCGAGATGGTGCGCGACCAGGCGATGTCAGCCGCGGGTTTGCTCGTGCAGAAGGTCGGCGGCGCCAGCGTCAAACCGTTCCAGCCGTCTGGACTCTGGAAGTCCGTGCTCGGCTCGGGCGAATGGAAGGCCGACACCGGCGAAGCCACCTACCGCCGCGGCCTCTACGTCTACTGGAAGCGCGGCGTGCCCTACCCGTCGTTCACGGCGTTCGACGCACCCAAGCGCGAGACGTGCACCGTGACGCGCACGCTGACGACGACGCCGTTGCAAGCGCTCGTGCTGCTCAACGATCCTGTCTACGTCGAAGCTGGTCGTGCACTCGGCCAGCGCATGCGGAAAGACGGCGGCAAGGAGGACGAAGCGCGGCTCGCGTTCGGCTTCCGCCTCGTTGCCTCGCGGCGCCCCGACGAGCGGGAAGGCAAGACGCTGCTTGCCCTGCTCGGCGATCTGCGCACGCACTACAAGGCGGACCTGAAGGCCGCGAAGTTGCTGATCGAGGCCGGCACGGAGAAGGCAGACGTCAAAGCGGATAGCAAGCCAGAGGGCAAACCAGGCGACAAGACCGACACGAAGACCGACACGAAGACCGTCGACAGCAAGCCTGACGACAAGCCCAGCGAGAAACCCAGCGAGAAACCCAGCGCTAAACCAGACGCCGATCCAGACCTCGCCGAAGCCGCCGCCTGGGCCCAGATCGGCGCCACCCTGCTCAACCTCGAAGCCGCCATCCGGCGCGGATGATGCCATGAACCTACACGACCATCTCTGCCGTCGCGCCTTCCTTGGCCAGAGCGGCCTCGGGCTCGGCTCCCTCGCGTTCTCGCTGTTGTCGCAGCGCACGGGCGCGCAGTCGCTGCTGCCGTCGCTGCTGCAAGACCCGGCTCCACCATGGCGCCTGCCCGAAGCCAAAGCCAAGCGCGTCGTCGTCGTCTTCCTCTCGGGCGGCCTCGCCCAGCACGACCTCTTCGACGAGAAGCCGTTGCTGCGCGAACGGCGCGGCGAAGAACTGCCGCCGTCGGTGCGCAAGGGCGAACGCATCACGGGCCTCACCGAACGACAGGGTGCGTTGCCCGTCACAGGTTCGAAGTTCGACTTCGTGAACTACGGCAAGTCGGGCGTGCGCATGTCCGAGTTGTTGCCGCACCTCGGCAGCGTCGCCGACGATCTCACCCTCATCCGCTCGCTGCAGACCGATCACGTGCTGCACGAAGCAGCGATGACGATCCTGTTCACGGGCACGCAACTGCTGGGTCGACCGTCGTGGGGAGCGTGGACTTCGTACGCGCTCGGCACGGGCAAGGGCAACCTGCCGGAGTTCGTCGTGCTGCTGTCCAATCCCGATCCGGCGACGCCGCTGCACCCGCGCCTGTGGCACAACGGTTTCCTCGAAGGGCGCTACCAGGGCGTGCCGTTCCGCAGCGGCACCGATCCGGTGCTGTTCGTCAAGAGCCCGCCCGGCGTCGACGACAAGGTGCGCGAACGCCAGCTACAGGCCTTGAAGGAACTCAACGAGTTCGAGGCTGCGCGCACGGGCGACCCCGATGCGCTGGCGCGACTCGCGTCGTTCGAAACCGCGGCGCGCATGCAGACCAGCGTGCCAGAACTGGCCGACCTTTCGAAAGAACCACCAGAGCTGCTCGACGAGTACGGCGCCGAACTCGGCAAGGAGAGCTTCGCCAACAACTGCATCCTGGCGCGCCGGCTGCTCGAGCGCGGCGTGAAGTTCGTGCAGCTGTGCGACGCCGGTTGGGACCACCACTACAACATCCCGCAGGTGCTGCCGCGCAAGTGCGAACAGGTCGACAAGCCGACCGCCGCGCTGATCCGCGACCTGAAGCGCCGCGGCATGCTCGACGACACGATCGTCGTCTTCATGGGCGAGTTCGGGCGCACGCCGTACTGCGAAGGTCCACTCGCGTTCGACAGCTACGGGCGCGACCACAACGCGCTCGCCTGCTCGCTGCTCGTCGCCGGCGGTGGCTTCCGCGGCGGCCACGCACACGGCCGCACCGACGACTGGGGCTGGTCCGCCACCGAGGACATCGTGCACATCCACGACCTACACGCGACGATCCTCAACCAGCTCGGCCTCGACCATGTGAAGCTGACGGTGCGCGCGCAGGGCCGCGACTTCCGGCTCACGGATGTCGCCGGGCGCGTGGTGCCCGAACTGCTCGCCTGATCGCCTCAGCGCGGGCTCTGCCCGCAACCTGACTTAAGCATCAGCGCGGCGTGGCGAACGCGGAATCGGTGAACAACCGAGCACTCGGTTAGGTTTGCGACGACCGTTGCACTGAGTCTCGTGGGCGTGGTGACGTGGGGCGCCGTCACCGGTTCGGTGCTGCCGCTGATCCTGCGGCGGCTCGTCTTTGATCCGGCGAGCGCGTCGGCGCCGTTCGTCGCCACCCTCGTGGACGTGTCGGGGCCTCGTCATCTACTTCCAGATCGCCCCGTGGTGCTGCGCGAAACGATCCTGTGAAGAGCCACCGCCACTTGGCCGCAACGCAGCACTTCGGATTCAGGAACGCCGACGTCGAACTCTCGACGCTGGCTTCGCCTCCTTCTTCGGTTCCGGCTCGTCCCCCTTGCTCGCCTTCGGCCTTGGCGCGGGCCGCTTCTTGGACGGCGCTTGCGCCGCAACCTGCCACGCCAACGTCATGGCATCGCGCAGCACCGCCGGATCGACAGTGGCCAACAGAACGTTGGTGCAGCCAGCCCGCCCCCATGCACCATTGGCCGGCACGAACTCGTCCGGGTGATCGTGCACGAGACGTTCCTGGTCCGCTGGCGCCAGCTTGACCATGCCCCACTTCCCGTCGGGATGCAACGTTGCGAAGATGCGGTCGTTGGCGCGGAAGTCTGGATGCTGCATGTGCTCGCCTTCGCGACTCTCGGGCATCGAAAGGGCCAGGCGACGGAACTGCTCGGAATTCATGGCAACCTAGGGGGCGAGCCGTCATCTCGACCGGCGCGGGCTTCGCACCATACATGGTCACCCCCGGGCGAGGAGTCCGTAGACCGCGATCCGAATAATCTGCGTCCAGCAATCGCGATCGATCCAGCCACTCGCGAACCCGTGCTCGCCGTCGCCGTCGCCCTCGCCGTCGCTGTCGCCGCCAAGTCGCGCCTCGCGCGCGTTCACGTGCAAGGCCTGCAAGTGCTTGGCGAGACCGTGTTCGCCACCGTGCCGGGCAACGTGATCGAACTGCTGCACCCCTAACGGGAATCGGCACGATTCCGCATCCCGCTGGGCCAAGCCGCGCATTGGAACAGGCATACTCCCATGCGCCGACCGCCAAATCCGCTTCCCCCGCTGTTGCTGCTCGTCGCCTGCGCCGTTCCGGTCGCATCGGTGCGGGCGCAGTGGACCTCGATCCGCATCGCTGCGCCGGGCAGCACCCAAAGCGCCTGCAACGCGGGGGCAGGCGGACAGCAGGGCGGCTATACAGTCATCGCCAACCAGAACCACGCCAGCCTGTGGACCGGAACGTCTGCGTCGTGGATCGACCTGCACCCCGCGGGTGCGCTGAATTCGGTCGTCGCGGCGATTACCCCGTACGTGCAGGTCGGCTCTACCGTGAATCACGCGGCGCTCTGGATCGGCACCGCCGCGTCGCACATCGACCTGAATCCTGCGAACGCGTCCGCGTCCGCCGTGCGCGGCACCGACGGTGCGTTCCACGTCGGCTGGCAGCAGATCGGGATCTATCAGCGCGCCTGCGTGTGGCCCGGCTCGTCGACGATGGCGGTCGACCTGCAACCCGCGGTCGCGACCACCTCGGCTGCGCACGCGATCTCCGGCGCGCAGATCGTCGGCGACGTGGGTATCGGAAACCCGGCGGTGGGGCACGCGGCGCTGTGGTCGAACAGTTCGTTCATCGACCTGCATCCCGCCGGGGCGAACTTGTCAAGCGCGCGCGGCGTCGAAGGCGGTCAGCAGGTCGGCTACGCTCGCATCAACCTGACGACCCACGCCTGCCTGTGGACGGGTTCGGCGAGCAGCTGGGTCGACCTTCACGATCCGACGCATCAGGGGTCGGCGGCGGCTGCTGCGTTCGGTGGATACCAGGTCGGGTGGATCACGCCCGTCACCAACAAGCACGCGGCGATTTGGAGCGGCTCGGCGGGGTCGCTGGTCGACCTGCAGGCGTTCATGCCTACGTTCCAGTGGACCGAGGCCACGGGCGTCTGGAGCGACGGCGCCACTCTGTACGTGACCGGTCGGGGCTACGACAGCCAGTACGTGGGGGTGTTGTGGACCATGCCGCTCGGCGCGAACTCGCTGGCGACCAACGCGCAGCTCGGCGCGGGCTGCGGCACGCTGTCGCTCGCCGCGACGACGCGCCCCGTGCTCGGCACGCAGTGGCATCTGACGGCGACGGGAATCCCGGCCGGCACGCAGTTCGGCATCAGTGTGCTCGGCACCACCGATCCGGGCATCCTCGACCTGGCGTTCGTCGGCCTGCCGGGCTGCCAGCTGCGCGCGAACGTCGACGTCGTGCTCGGGCCGTGGCTGCCGACCGGCGCGACGTTCGCCCTGCCGCTCGCGATCCCGGCGGCGCCGGCATCGCTCGTCGGCTTCCTCTTGTTCGCACAGGCGGCGACGTTCGCGGTGCCAGCGCCGAATGCGTTCGGCGCAATCACGAGCAACGGCATCGCCGGCGTGGTGGGCGACCACTGACTGCGGGTGCGCGGCGTCAGAACGGTCCCGCTGCTACAGCTCGTGCTCTTTGCCGCCCTCGAAGTAGTGCACCTTGCAGAGATCTGGCCAAAGGTCGTAATCGGCGATCAAGCTGCACGACGAAGCGACCAGCTGGTCGTCGTAGATGACGCCGATCTGGCCCTCGGGGAAGTGTTTGGTCTGGCTCTCGATGTGCGCCTTCGTCCACGTCAACATGCCCGGAAAGCAGCGCTGCTGCAGCGTGACGATGGGTCGAGGTCGTGCACGGTCAGCGGGCGGACTTCGACACGGCTCTCGAACTGGGTGAGGTCAATCTTGTCCACCCAGCCATGATTCGAGGCGCGCACTCGCAAGCGTTATCCAGTCGGCGCAGTGGCCGCCGCTGCACGACCTCGCAGCTACTTCTTGTCAGCCTCTTGCTTGCGTGCGCGTTCGGCCAGAACGGCCCGGAATCGAGTCAGCCGGCCAACGTATGTGGGTTGCTGGTTGCTGGCTTTCGTGGCCTCGGTTTGTAGCTCGACGGCTTTCTCGACCTGGCCGTTGACGAAGTAGGCCAACGCCACCGTGTCCTTGTTGCCATAGCTGAGCTGCGCCCCGAACTGTCGTGCCAGCTCCTCGCACTGCGCCAGCGCCAGCGTGTCGAACCGCCCCATCGTTTCGGGTCGCACGATCAGATACCAGGCGTCGTTGTTGAGGTCACCCGCGCCGGCGTCGCTGCCGCGGTAGTCCGTCATCAGCTTCTCGGCCGCTTCCTTGTCGCCGCAGCGAGCCAACACCTTGTGCCGCGCGGCATAACTCCATCGGTTCTGGCCCGCTGCCGTGGCCGCCTCGATCGCCCGTTCGGCGAGATCACGGAACGCAGCCGGCGTGCTGCCCTCCATCAAGGTCTCGGCGAAGATCAGCAGATCCTCCGGGCGGCCTTCGAGTCGCTTCTGCAGCGTCGCGGCAACACGACCGGCGAGACGGTCCTGACCGGCGCGCAGCAGAGCCCGCAAATAGACGAGCTGCGTGAACACACCCTCGGGCGCCGTCGCGGCGGCTGGCGCCATGGCGACCGAGATCGTGCGCGCGATGTCGGGGTCCGATCGGTCGCCGCGCAGCACGAGGTCGGCGAACACGGTCATCGGGACCGCTTCATTCCCGAGCGCCTTGATCGCGTCGTCGATCGCCTGACGCGCCGCTTCTAAGTCCCCCTTGCACCACCACTGGCACAGCACGGCTGCCGCATGCGCGCGGCCAGAATGCGGCCACGTCTTCTTGCAGTGTGCCGACAGATCGTCGAAGTCACCCCCATCGCCGACCTGAGCGAGCAGCATGGCAACTGCGCTATCGAAGTCGGCAGCCAGCGCGCCGCCGGCCTTGTCGTCGAGGAACTGCTGCAGCAAATCGACGGCCCCGTCGACTCCATTCCAGCTCGCCAGCGTCTCGCCGTTCTCGCCGCGGCACAGCCAGGAGGAGACGATGCGCGCAGTGCCCTCGCTCATGTGCCCTGGCGGTAGTGCGGCGTCCCCTTGGATGGCAGCCACTTGGAAACCAGGCTCCTTGGCCGCGAGCGCTTTTGCCGCCGCGGGTGGCAACATCACGCCGACAGCAACACCCTTCGCCCCAAAGCGCGTCTGCAGATCGGTCAAGTACATCGAGTGATCGGCCAGATCGCGCGGGCCCGACGGATACGCGACCCACAGCGTGCAGCGCACTTCGGCAGCAGCCTTCGGTGCGTAGATGACCTTGCCGTCGAACCTGGAAGTCTCGGTGCGAATGAGTTCGAGCACGATCTCGACTTGCTGCGCACGCACCGCGCGAGTTGCGAACACGGCAGCTGCGAGAACGACGAACAATCGGTGTTGCGGCATGATGGCTCCAAGAACCCGGCGGGCCCTTTGCATCATCTTCCCTCTTCGCGCCGCGGACCGCTACCGGGGTGACTCGAACGATTCTCGAATGTCACGCACGAGACCCGGCAGCATTGGACGGCTCCGGCGCGTGCGATTGGTCGGTAGCGCATCCGCCTGAGACGCCGGCCGAAGGCACGTAGATCGAACGGTCGAAGATCAGTCGGGAGCGAGCACGAGCATCTTGGCACCGCTTATGTCGTTCACTGTCCTCTGAGCCATTGCACCAACTGAGAACGGCCAAGCGCGCCACTCTGGCGTCGCATCTCGCGACCGCCCTGCGGCAGCACGAGGCACGGGATCGAACGGATCTCGAAGCGCGTCGCCAATACCGGCTCGCGTTCCGTGTCGACCTTGGCAAACACGACCTCACCGGCGAGTTCCTGCGCCACCGCGGCGAAGGTCGGCGCCATCGTGCGGCATGGCCCACACCACGCGGCCCAGAAGTCGATGACCATCGGCAGACTCGTCTTCGTGGTCCCGATCGAACACAGCCGCGTCCAAATCGACGGGCACTCCGAGCAAGTGCGCCCGGCACGACGAGCACACCGGCACGTC
>JBDSBS010000076.1:0-6644 GCA_039921435.1 Planctomycetota bacterium
AGCGCGGCGACGATGCCGGTGACGTCGGTGTTGTGGCCCGCCCACCCGCCATGCGTTTCGGCGACGAGCGTGTTCACGGCGCCGGTGCCCGTGGCTTCTTCGCCGAGTCGTTGGCACAGCGAGGCCATCGCCACCTTGTGCGGCTGGGTCACCGACAGGCCGCGCAGCTGGCGCGCGGGCAGCATGGCGAGCACGGCTTCGGGTCGCGACGTCTCGAACGGCAGGTAGACCGCGTCGAGACCGAGCCGACGGAAGATGCGGTTGTGCAGCCAGGGTCCCAGCGAACCGAGGGCCGGATTGCCGAGCAATCCGTACACCGCGCTCGCACTGCTCAGTTCGCGCACGCGGAAGAGACCGGCCAGCAACGCCACCGGCACCTGACCCGGGGCCGTCTCGGCACCTTCTTCGACGCTGGCGTAGACGAACGGCGCGCCCATCGCACACGCAAGCACACGTACGGGCCACGCGGTGCGCCCCATCGCAAACGCGATGGTTGGCATTTCGCGCTGGTCGGTCGTCGCCAGTAGATCGAGCACGGGGGCCGCATCGGCGAGATCGTGCGCCGTGACGGCGATCTTGGCGACCGTGCCCGGCAGGGCATGCAGGCGGTCGCGGATGGCCGGCAGTTCCTTGGGTACGCCCGTGAAGCTGTGGAATGATCGCAAGAAGAGCTTCAGGCGTGTGCGCCCGGTTGGCGGCGCCCACGTCTCGTGGATCTCCAGGTCGAGCCCCTGAGCTCCGGCCGCGAGTGCGTGCGTGAGCAGTTCGCGCCGTTCGCCGAGAGTGCCGCGAAACTGCCCACCGTCTTCGGGCGTTCGACAGGCCACCAGCACGGGTAGCCGCACAGCAGCGAGAGTCGGTGCCAGATCGACGCCTTTGGGCCAGCGATCGAGTCGCAGCTCGATCCAGTCGGCGCCTGCCATCGCCGCTTTGGCGGCCAGCGCGCCCACCTGTTGGGGCGATTCTGCGAACGCACTGGCGATGATCTGTGCCATGGCGCTCAGGTGGGCGGGTGCTCGTGGGGCGCCAGCACGCTTCGCATCGCCGCCGCCGACGATGGCGACACGCCCTGCGCCTCGGCCAGGTCGACCGCGGCGAGCATGAGCGCGCGATAGCAGTCGATGGCCTCGGGCACGCCCGCGCCAAGCGCCGCGAGGTGTGCGGCCACGGTGGCCGTATCACCGCGGCGCACGGGCCCGGACAACGCTGCAGCGGCACCGTGCTCCTGACTCGTGCGCAGGGCGGCCGCGAGCAAGGCTTCGAGCATGCGACGGTGCGCTTCGACGGGTCCTACTCGCGCCGCCGCCAACACGCGAGCGGCGACCGCAAACAACGCCGTCAGCCCGTTCGCAGCGAGTGCACACGCGGCGTGGTAGAGCGCGCGGTCGCCGCCGTTGCCGACGATTGGCACCAAGCCGAGCCATGTGCAGAGTCGCCGCAGGAGCCGACGAGAACGCAAGTCGCCGTCGACCACGGCCGGTGCTCCGGCGAGGCCGCGCAACCCGGTCGCCGGATCTGGGAACGGCACCAACGGGTGCAGCGAACCGCGCCGGATGCCCGCTGGTACCGCCACGTCGAAAACGCTCAGGTCGTGGCGGCCGCTCGTGTGCAGCCACAGACTGCACGATCTCGGTCGCGCCGCCTCCGCCGCCGCCCCCACCGCGGCTTGCAGCTCGCCATCGCCCACGGCAAACAGCACGACGTGCGCGCGCTGGAGGTCCGACCACTGCAGCTCCGAGCCGGTGCCGCAAAAGCGCAGCGCCGCCGCCGTGTGCTGGGGATTGCGCCCGACATAACCAAGCACGTCTACCCCACGCTGCGACAAAGCGCGCCCGAGCGCGCTGCCCACACGGCCTGGGCCCACGATCACGATGCGGAGCGACAAGTTGCCTCGACTACCGCCGGCGCACGACCGACGGCTCGCGGCATCGTAGACGCCGCGAGCGCTCGAAGCATGCGGGTCATGGCACGCTCGTCACGCTCGTCACGCCGGGCCCTCGGCCGCGAGGCCGCTCTCGCCGGCACTCTCGCCCACACTGCCGCCAAGGTTGCGACGCCGCACTCGCTCCTCTTGCCGGCGCTCGAGCTCTTCGAGGTACTCGTCGTCGATCGTGTCGCTGAGCACATCGAGGTCGTCGAAGGTCTTTGGTCGGTAGTCGGATCCGGCCTGCTTCGCCGCCTCGACCTCCTCGGCGTACGCGCGCACGACGGCTTTGTGCAGTTCGATGCGCGTCGTGCTGTTGATCGGATGCGCGAGGTCCGCGTGCAGACGCGCGCGGCCGCGCTGGTCCTTTGGCGCTCGCTCGGGATCGAGCTTGCTGCCACACTGGTTGCAGAACGCCGCCCGCAGGTGGTTCTTGTGGTGGCAGCGCAGGCAGTGGTCGGCCAGTTTGCGGCTCGGCATCGCCACGAACGGCCCCTTGTTGCCATCGATGATCTTGAGGTCGCGCACGACGAAGGCATCGTCGATGGTGACGCTGCAGTACGCCTTCAGTTTGTTGCGCGGGTCATCCGTCAACTTGACGCGCACCTCCGTGACATGGAATCGAGCCAAGCCAGAGCTGCCGTTGTGTTCGCCTTGCATGCACCGCCTCCCTTTACTGACCGCCCACCTGCTACCTGATTCGATCCACCCAGGTTTAGCCGTCGCTATCCACCACCTCGATCTCGCGGCGACTGCGAGTCCCGCTGCTCTGCCGGCCAACTCGGCTGCGCCAAACGCAGTGGCGGGTCAACGGACTCGACGGGGCCGCCGACCGTGCAACTTCGCGTCGGCACGAGCCGCACACCGCCCGCGCGCAGTAAGGCCAACGCCCCGAGACAGCTAGCGGCGTCTGATTCGGTCTCACAGGCGACGAACAGTGTCGAGCCGCTGCCGGTCATGCGCACTGCGGGGTAACCGAGGTCGACGACTTGCCGTCGCAGCACCGCCAACGCGGGACGCGCCAATTCGGCAGCCTGCTCCAGCTCGTTGCAGAACCCGATGCGCACGGCGGAATCCCTGGTGTTCGAACTCGTTACGGACCGCACGCTAGCTTGCGGCGGAGGGCAATTCCATAGCGCCGCGTAGTTTTTGTACACCTCCGCGGTCGGGCAAGGGAACGGTGGCACGAGCAAGACGAAGTGCATGGGCGTCACTCGAGCCTGTTCGAGTTCGTCGCCGATGCCGCGCCCCCACTGGCTGCCACCGCGCAAGAAGAACGGCACGTCGGCGCCGAGACTCGTGGCGACTGCGTGCAGTTGCGCAGCCTTCAGTGGTTCGCCGAGCAGCGCGTTGCCGAGCCGCAACGCAGCGGCCGCGTCGCTGCTGCCACCGCCGAGTCCACCGCCCGCGGGGATGCGCTTGCGCAACCGAGCAAGGAATCCGCCCGTGTAGCCGGCGGCCGTCGCCAACTTCGACAGCGCGCGCACGACGAGGTTGTCGGGTCCCGTCGGCACAGCGAGCGAAGATTCGTCCGCGGTCACGTGCAGCGCGATCCCACTCGCGGCCAGCGCCACCCAGAGGTCGTCGTGCAATTCCAGCGTGTGGAACAGCGTCTCGAGCAGATGGTAGCCATCGGCGCGGCGCCCGACGATGCGCAGCACGAGGTTGAGCTTGGCGCGCGCCGGAACGTAGAGCCCGCTCGCTTCGCTCATGGCGCTGCGGTTCCCGCGGAGCCAGTGTTGCGAACGGCAGCACCTTCTTGCAGCGACATGTTGTCGAGCAGCCGCACTGGGCGCGCACCACCGACGAACGAAGCCGCCACGAGCAAACGCCCGCCGTCGACGGGACCCGGCGGCAGCACCGCGAGATCCCCTTCGGCGCGCAGTTCGACGTAGTCGACCCGCGCGCGCGCCTCGCTCGCCAGCACGGTGCGGGCGCGCGCCAGCAGGGCATCGCGGTCGCGTTCGCCGCGCGCGAACGCGTGCTGCGCACTGCGCAACGCGCGCGACAAGACGGTGCTCGCCAGACGATCTTCGGGGCTCAGGTAGACGTTGCGGCTCGACAGCGCCAGCCCATCGCCGTCGCGCACGATCGCGCAGCCGACGATACGCACCGGAAAGCCCAGATCGCGCGCAGCGCGGCGGATGACCGCGAGCTGCTGGGCGTCCTTCTCGCCGAAGTAGGCGCGATGCGGGCGCGCCAATGCGAGCAATCGCGAGACCACCGTCGCCACGCCGGTGAAGTGGCCGGGCCGCAGCGCGCCTTCCATCGACTCGGCCGCGGCGCCGACGCCAACGTGGCTGCAGAACCCTGGCTCGAACATCTGGGCTGTCGCCGGCGCAAACGTTGCGTCGACTCCGGCCTCGCGACACCAGCGAAGGTCGCCCGCGAGGTCGCGCGGGTAGGCCGCGAAGTCCTCGCGCGGGCCAAACTGCAGCGGATTGACGAAGATCGTCGCAACGACGCGGTCGCATTCGGCGCGCGCCGCCACCATGAGGCTTTGGTGGCCCGCGTGTAGCGAGCCCATCGTTGGCACGAGACCGACCACACAGCCGCCTTCGATCCACATCGAGCACTGTGCCGCCAGCGCCGCGGACGACTCGATGACGCGCGGTCTCTCGATGGTCGACACGCGGCCCAGGTCGACGCCGAGTTCCGTCAACGGCACAGTGACGAACTCGCGTTCGTGCAGGCGCGCGTGCGGCACGACCAGATCGCGGGTGTCGATGGTCTCGTCGCCGTACAACAAGATGTCGAGGTCGAGCGGGCGCGGATGGTTGCGTGCCGCCGGCAGGCGCCGCCCGGCCTGCATCTCGAGCGCCTTGCAGACGGCGAACAGAGCGTGGGCGCAGAGTTGCGTGCGAAGCTCGACCACACCGTTGAGGAACGCGCCCTGTGGCGGCCCTTCGCCTTGCAACGTGGTCTCACGGAAGGAGGAGCAGCGAACGACCTCGACCCCGGGTGTCGCACAGAGGCTTTGCAGGGCGAGGTCGAAGTGCGCGCTGCGATCACCCTCGTTACTGCCCAGGCCCACGTAGACCGTCGTCGTTCGCACAGGCACGCTCGCGTCTCGCTCGGTTGTGGCGTTCAGTTGGGACGTTTCGTTCTGGCGACTCAGTTCTAGCTGGGGCGCACCCGCAGATTCGGTTCCGCGACGTCGTCGTCGCCATCACCATCGTCGTCGTCGTCGGCACCGCGCTTGCCGAACAGCATGCGGTAGAACCCCCACGACAAGCCAGCCAGCACGTAGCCGACGGTGGTCACTGCCAACGCAAATTGCCACTCGACGGCCGCCATCACGATCAGCACGACGAGTGCAGCCAGGAACGGCATGCTGTGCCGTCCCTTCAAGATGGCGTACATCGCGTGCGGGAACGGCACGCGGCTCACCATCAGCAGTCCGAGCAGCACGAGCACTCCCGGCATCGTCACGACGATCCAATCGAAGTGCGCGGGCCCGAGAATCAGTCGTCCGAGGTCCGCATCGGGGTTGTTGCGCGAGCAGAACAGCGCAATCAGCGAACAGACCACCGCGGCCGCCGCCGGCGACGGCAGACCCTTGAACACGCGATGGTCCTCTTCGCCGACGCCGGTCTCGACGTTGAAGCGCGCCAGGCGCAGCGCCGCGCACAGCACGTAGACGGCCGCCGCCGCGTAGAACATCTTGGGATGCACTGGCAACAGCCCGTTCGTGTCGGCCTGCGCATGCCAGTCGACAAGCACCTTGCCGAGGAATGCAGGCGCCACGCCGAACGTGACCATGTCGGCCATGCTGTCGAGCTGCGCGCCGAACGGCGTCGTCTGGCCCGTCATGCGCGCGACGCGGCCGTCGAGCGCATCGAAGACCATCGCCACGAACACCAACACGACCGCGACCTCGAAGAACGCGACGACCGCCGTGAACGGCGTGCCCGGCTGCGCCGAGCGCAGTGCGTCGGCGACCTTCGCAATGGCGAGGAAGCCCAAGAACAGGTTGCCGAGCGTGATCAGGCTCGGCAGCACGGGCACGGCCTTGAGCCGCCGCAGGCCACGGCGGCGGCGCACCGCGGGGAAGTCATCGAGGCGCTGGGAGTTCATCTCGGCGGCGCATCGTAGAGCGCGACAGCGCTCGGCGAAACCACAATGACTGGCGGTCTCCTGCGCGAACGTCTGGCGGCTGATCGTGCGCACGAGGCGGCCGAAGTCGCGCGCGAGCCAAGCCGCCGCCCGCTCAGAGGAACATGTGGAGACCAAACAAGAGCGAAAGCCAGAGCGACGCCCCGTCGAGCTCCAGGTCGATCGCATGGAGTCCGCGGTACACGTAGCTGGGGCTCGGCTTTTCGCGAACCTCGGCCGACCAGCGCTGCACGAAACCCTCGATCTCGGGTTGCGAAGCACCGAGCAGCTGCAGGCGACCGCCTTCGCCGCGAGCGAACAGCTGGGCGAGCACGACAGTGTCCGGCGAGGCGTAGCTGCAGCGCAAGCCTGGTCGATAGTGGGCCGCCTGCTCTGGCTGCGGGCGCGGTTGCAGCAGCAAGAACTCGCTGGCATCTTCGGCGAACGCGCTGGTCTTCGGCGCGAACGCCAGCAATCGTTCGCGGCGGCCCGTGCGTGCGAGCGCGGACGCGAGCAGCTCGGGCGACGAGGCGCGCACGACGAAGCGGCCGTCGACGAAGGTCAGCCACTCGGGGTTTCTGCCGGCGTAGTCGGTGACTCGCCAGACCGGGTGCTCGCCGATCGG
>JBDSBS010000077.1:0-7816 GCA_039921435.1 Planctomycetota bacterium
GCGCCGTCCATCGCGGATCGACATCAGCATCTCGATCACCGCCTGGTTCGCGCCGCCGTGCAGCGGCCCCCACAGCGCCGAGATGCCCGCCGACACGCTCGCGAACAGGTTCGCGCCCGAGCTGCCGACCGTGCGCACCGTCGAGGTCGAGCAGTTCTGCTCGTGGTCGGCGTGCAGGATCAGCAGCAGGTCGAGCGCGCGCGCCATCACCGGATTCGGCTCGTAGGCCTCGCAGGGCGTGCCGAACATCATGTAGAGCAGGTTGCCCGCGTACGACAGGTCGTTGCGCGGATACATGAACGGCTGGCCGATGCTGTGCTTGTAGGAATAACTGGCGATCGTCGGCATCTTGGCCAACAGGCGGATCGCATCGATCCAGTTCTGCTCGCGCGTGCTCGGCGCTGCCTTCTGGTAGAAGGTCGACAGCGCCCCCACCGCCGCCGCGCACACGGCCATCGGATGGCCGTCCTTCGGCAGGCTCGCAAAGAGCCGCTTCAGGTCCTCGTGCAACATCGTGTGGTAGGTGATGTCGTGCGTGAACTGCTCCAGCTGTCCTTGGCTCGGCAACTGTTGGTGCAGCAACAACCACATGATCTCGACGAAGTGGCTGCTCTGGGCCAGCTCTTCGATCGGGTACCCGGCATACCGCAGGATGCCTTGCTCGCCGTCGAGGAACGTGATCTTGGACGCACACGCACCTGTGTTGCCCAGACCGGGGTCGTAGGTGATCGCGCCGGTCTTCGCCCGCAGTTGGCGGATGTCGATCGCAACCTCGCCCTCGGTGCCGACCATCACCGGCAGCTCGAGTTCTTGGTCGCCAAGACAGAGTTTCGCGGTCTTCGGAACGGTCTCGTTGGTCATCGTTGCGGCGGCGTCGGCAGTGGCTTCAGGGAACAGAACTCAGGCGACGAGAGTAGGCCCCGACGCGGCCCGTGGCTGCAAAAAAACCTGACGAACGGCCTACAGGATCGTCACCTGGCAGCTGTTCGTGAGTTCGAGCCCGGCCGCCACCACGCGCGCTGCTTGGAAGTAGACCTGCACACCGTGCAGTGAAGGATCGTCGGGCACCGGCACGCTCTTGGTCGCACTGCCGCCACTCGACATCACGAACGCACCGAGCGACTGCATCGTCGCGAAGCCGAGATGCACGTGGCGATTGAAGCCGAGGTCGAGGTCAGCCGTGTCGAAGCTAGCGAAGAGCGCTTGCGCCGAACCCGTGGGTCCCGTCATCTCGATCGTCATTGTGTTGTTCGGAAACAGGTCGGGCACGTCCACCGCGAGGCCGTCGTGGATGCCCAAGACCTCGAAGATTCTCTGAAGATCAGGGCGCCGCCCGATCGTGTCGGGTGTCGCCATCCCCCACGAATGCAGCATGTCGAGGATCTCTGCGTTGCCCAACACCCGGTTGAGCTGCTTCTTGGCCGCGCCCTGCATCGAAGCTACGACACCCACGATGTGCGGCGTCGAGGCCGACGTGCCGGTCGCGTCGGCTGTATAGGACCGCCGCGGATCGCCGTTCGGCGGCAACCACAGTGTGCCGTAGCCAGCCGCCACGACATCGTCGCCCCAACTGTGCGCATCGACGCGCGAGCCATAGTTCGAATAGCCGGCCCGGAAGTAGTTCCCGGCGTCGGAGCTCCCGACCATGATCGCACCCGAGTCGCGAAAGTTGCGATCGAAGCGATTCAACAGGGAGGGGTCGTCGAGGTTGCGACTGCCGTTGCCTGACGGCACGACCACGATGCGCGAGTTGGCCGTGGCGGTGAGGGTCGCATCGAAACCCGATTGGATGAACTCGAACGGCAACCAGGCGCCCGGCCCCAGTGCGGGCACCAACACCATGACGATGACGACGATGATGTCGCCCGGTTGGCTCGACGCGATCGCCATCATCATCGCGTTCCCGATGCCGCCGTTCAATTCGATCGACACGAAGCGAGCCTGCACCTCGTCGGCCATGCCCGTGAGGCCGTACGCATTGCGGTCCGCGAACATGATCGAACTGCCCGATAGCCCATGGTTGGCATAGGGGGTGGGTGCAGGCACGGATCCGACGAAGTTGCTCGCCACGAGTTGGCTCACGTCTTCGTGGTCTAAGACCCAGGTCGACTCGACCATGCGCACACCTGTGCCGCGACCCCGACCGCCATAGATGCCGTGCGCGAAGCGCGCCCCGTGACCGACGGGTGCTGGCTCGTGCGGGTGCTGCATCGATGTGAAGTTCGGCGTTGGAGTCGTCGGGCCGACCATGACGACCCCACCGGCGACCGCAAAGCGCGGCTCCTGCTCGGCATGCTCGACCAGCACCTGCTCATGCAACGCGGCCAGCAGGGCCAACGCGTGGCTGACCGACCGCGCGCGCAAGCGGAACCACAAACCCATGTGGCCAGGCCTTCGGCCTTCCGGCAGAACAGCCGCGGCGTTCCGGTGCAGGCGATCGAGCTCGTCCCAGGACAGCGCAGTCACCAGCGGCTCAGCCTCTGCGAGCGCGAAGATCGCCGCAACCCGCCCGAGGTCGAAACCTGCGCGCGAACGCAGCACGCCCCGCTGGATCTCGGCCCCCGATCCCTCGGCCAACTTGACGAGCAGGCGGTCCGCGTAGACGGCTTCGGGCTCGGCTTCGATTTGGCGAACCCCGGCTCGCTCACCATTCGTTGCCCCAGCGGGAGTCGGTGACTGGGATTGGCCCGGCAGGGGCGGCAACGCGGCGACTGCGAGCCAAACGAGGCAAGGGGCGAAAACGGTGCGCATATCTCAGGAGAATCTACCACGTGGCCGCCCTTTCGGGGCAATGGCACCGTGGTGGCACCGGGCACCCCGTCCCGCCCGGCCCCGCCCCGTCCCGCCGCGCACCCCACATTCTGGCTGCAAGAGACTCACTACAGCGGTTCGTTACAGCGGTTCGTTGCCCACCGGGTAACGCTGCCAATCGGCGAAGTCGAAGTGCCACCACTCGTGCGCATAGACGGTGAAGCGCTCTGCTTCCATGGCGCGCCTCAGCAGCTCGCGGCAGTGCCGCTGGCGCGACGTGCCACCCGGATAGTCCGGGTAGGCGCGTTCGGTGAACTCGTCGAAGTCACTCGTCATGTCGACCCGTTCGCCGGTCGCGAGCGAGTAGAGCGTCAGGTCGACGGCACAGCCGCGGTTGTGGCGAGACCCCTTGCTCGGGTCGGCGACGAAGTGCCGCAAGGCCGGCGGCGTCGCATCGAAGAACACCTTGGTCACAGCCCACGGGCGGTAGGCATCGAACACGCACAGGCCAAAGCCAAAGCCTGCCAACCTGCGTTGCACACGCAGCAGCGCCTCGGCGGCCGGCCGCTGCAGCTTGGCTCTGGCGACTGGATAGACCTGCGTGCCCAAGAAGTTGTTTGCAGTTGCATACCGCAAGTCGAACTGCAGCGTCGGTTCGAGCGTCGCCAGATCGACCAGGTCGAACGGCAAGAGGTCGCGCGGCTGCGGCGGCGGCGCCGCACTGGCCGCCTTCGCCATGAGCTCGGCGATCGGCCGAAGCGGTGCTATCCGGAAGCCCTGTGCCGGAGGTGCCAGCCGGCGCTCGAACCTCGCCCCGCCGACCACGGCCGCAGTGCAAGCACCGCTCGCGTCGCGTTCGAACCGCAGCTGATCGCCGGTGTACATGCCCGGCGGGAAGCGATAGTGATCCGGTCCAACCCGCTCCGGCAGGTCGCGCACGACCCACTCGATGAGCACGCCGAGCCGGCCGCGATCCTCGTAGACGACCAGCACGTTGTGGTCCCAACCATATTCACCGAGCAGCGGCAGCAGTTCTGCCGACGCCGCCAGCGGCACCGCATCGTCGCGCACGTATTCCTCCTCGCCGTCGTGCAGACGGCCGCTCGGCAACTGGCGCAGCCGCCGCCCGCCGATCGACAACGGATCGTCGCTGACGAACGTGCCGTCCGCGGCGCGACGCAGCCGCGCGCGCACGCCGATGTTGGGGTCGCAGAACAGTTCGCCAGCGCGTTCGTGGAGTTCGACCCAGTTCTCGCCACAGCGCCAATGGCCGGCCAAGGCGCGCGCGGCCGCTTCACCGAGTGGCACGGGATACACGGGGGCTGGCAACGACTCGCCGCGCCGGTTGGCCAACGCCGCGGACATGGCCCGTTCCGCGATCGCGTCCGCGACCTCGTTGGCGAAGTCCTTGGTGACGACCACCGCCACCGCGAGCCCCTGTTCGGGCAGCGCCCGCAGCGCCGACGCAAAGCCGTAGACCGCGCCGTCGTGACCGACCGCACGCTGGCCTTCGAACTCGCGCACGAAGAAGCCGAGTCCGCAACCGCGCACGTCGCCTGGAGGCAGTTCCCACATGGCCGCCTGGGTGTCGGGCCGCAGCACGCGGTGCGTGGCGTCAGGCCCCCAACTGGCCGCGAAGCGCACCAGATCGGACACGGTGCTGCGCAGGTTGGCGGCAGGCCCATAGCCAAACGCAAAGTCCGGCGTTGGAATCGCGCGGCCATCGTACGTCCACATGACACCCTCGGCCTGGCGAGCCAGCAGATCGGCGCGCGGCCGGAAGTCGCTGCTCGCCAGCCGCAGGGGCGCCAGCACGAGTTCGCGCACGGCCTCTTCGAACGGTTTCTTGGTGACGCGCGCGATCACCTCGCCAACCACGCCCAACGCGGGATTGCTGTACTTGAAGGCGCTGCTCGGCGCATGCACGAGTGCAGTGTCGTTGAGGCTCTTCACGGTCGCCGACAAGCTCGGCTCGCTCGGGTCGAAGTAGTGTCCGACCGGCGACTCGCGCACGATGCCGGCGCGGTGTCCCATCAGGGTGCGCAGCGTGACGTCGGTCGCGAACGGATTCTGCGGCGCGAACTCGGGCAGGTAGCGGCTCACCGGCGCGTCGAGGTCGAGCCGGCCTTGCTCGACGAGCACCATTGCTGCCGTGTCGGTGAACAGCTTGCTGATCGAGGCGACCCGGTGCACCGCGTCGGCTGGCATCGCCATGCCGTCCGCGCGCCATACGCCAAAGCCCTCGGTCCAGAGCGCTTCACGGCCGGTGACTGGATCGACGTCGAGCACCGCGATGCACGCGCCCGGCAGACCCATTTCGCGCACCTCGCGCGCGACGAACGGCCGCAGGTCCGCAGCGACCCTGGCCAGGGCGGGATCGGCGATCGCCGGCGCCACAGCGCAGCCAGCAAAGGCGAGAACGAGCAGTCCCGAGGGCGTGCGCATGGGCCGCAATGTGCCGCGAGCCACGACGGCGCACCAGGTGCGACTCGCACGTCGTAGACTTCCCCACCGGCAGCCTGCAAGAAACCTGTCCCAGAGGGGTGGGGGCCCGGCGGCTATCTACGTTTTGGCGCCCTTCGAACGAGCGCTGCCCGGCGCTCCCTCTCCTGGTGTGTATGCGCATCGCCCCGAAGATCGACCTGACGAAGGAACAACGCCAGGAGCTGCAAAGGCTGGTAAGCGGTCGACGGACAGAGGTGCGGGTAGCGACGCGAACACGAATCGTGCGGGCTACGTCGCGTGACGTGGAGAACAAGGAGATCGCCATCGACCTTGGCGTGAGTCGCGAGACCGTCGGGCGATGGCGGTCCCGCTTCGCAGAGGAAGGCGTAGACGGCCTTCTCAGAGACCTGCCTTGCGGTGGGCGCAAGCCAACCGCGCGATTGAAAGTCGAGGGACGCATCATTCGCGTGACCACGCAGAAGAAGCCGGAGAACGCGACGCATTGGAGCACACGTACGCTGGCGGAAGAGCTGGGCGTTACGCAGTCCATGATCCATCGCGTCTGGACGGCCAACGGGCGCAAACCACACTTGGTCAGGACGTCCAAGATCAGCAACGACCCCCACTTTCAAGAGAAGCTGCGCGACGTCGTGGGGCTCTACTTGAACCCGCCGGAAAACGCGCTCTTCTCCGCGCCGACGAGAAGACGTCCATCCAAGCGCTTGATCGAACGCAGCGCGGGCTGCCGCTCGTCAAGGGCCGGTGCGGGACCATGACCCATGTCTACAAGCGGAATGGGACGACCACCAGGCGTCGTGCCGGGATCGCTCGGCCGGTGCAATCGGCGACGAATGGCCCGCCAAGAGTGGCAACTTCGCCATGGGCCCTACGGCGTACTACGGTCGACCGCCTGGCGATTCTGCAACCGTGCTCTTGGACAAGCGCCGACTCGCGAACGCAGGCACGCACACCTCACTTGCTCTCCCCGCATCGAGCCCCTTGCTCGCGGCAGCGACCAACTCGACCAGCTCGACCGCCGCCGGCTTGTTCACACCCAGCACACGCCGATGCGTGGCAAACAGGTCGCTGGCGCTGGCCCGTTCGAAAGGCAGGCGCCGCAGGTGCCCGCGGTGTGCTTTCGCCAACACGTCGGGCAGCACCGCAAGCAGGGGCATGCGGATGCAGATCTCGACACCGACGCGTAACTGGTCCGTGACCAGCGCGATGCGCCGCGGCACCTCGGGCGGCCAGCCGTCGTGCACGATGTCGGCGTCACCCGGCGGGGCGACGAACTCGGCGTTCTCGAGCATGGCAGCATCGACCTTCTTGGCCGCGAACAGTGGGTGGTGGCGACCGCAGTAGACACCGCGGCGCAGCGAAGCGAGCCTCGTGGTGACGAGGCCTTCGCGCGAGATCGGCTCTTCGTGGAACGCGACGTCGAGTGCCCCGCGCAGGATCTCGCTCGCCACCTCGGGCTCCGCGCACGTGATCAAGTGCGGCAGCAGGCGCGCATAGCGCAAACGCAGCGTCGCCAGGGCAGGAGCCACTATCTCGGTCGTACCAGCACCGCTGCTGGCGATCCGCAGCACACCGCTCGGTTCACCGCTGGCCACGTCTTGCACACCATCCTCGAGCCGGCGCATGGAGTCGCGCACCGCAGCGAGCAGCGCGCGGCCGCGATCGTTGAGCTGCAGGCTGCGGCCCGAACGCACGAACAGGGGCTTGCCCAGTTGTCGTTCGAGCATGCTGATCGAACGCGACAGCGTCGAAGGGCCGACCCCGAGCACGCGCGCCGCGGACGGCAGGTGCTCGGTTTCGGCAACGGCTCGAAAGGCCGGGATCCAGGACCAGATCGGGGTGAGTGCCTGCAGACGCGAATCGGAGAACATTGCGATACCAGCAATAGCAGATTCGAAACGTTCCATGGATCGCAACAGGCTGCCGAGCGAAGAACCGCGCGTTCGAGCGCCAAATCCGGCCTCGGCTTTTCGATCCCTCAAGCCACACACCTGCAATGCTCCGACCCACCAGCCTCCTGCTGTCCCTCTCTCTCGCCACCGGCACCATCGCCCAGGACTTTGGCACCGTCTACACCCTGAGCAACGCCACCGCGAGCAACAGTGTCACCGTGACGCTGCGCTTGCCCAACGGGGGGCTGCTGCCCTTCGCCGAGTTCTCGACTGCGGGCACCGGCACCGGCGGCGGCCTCGGCTCCCAGGGCGCACTCGCGGCGTCCGACGACGGGCGCGTGCTGCTCGCAACCAACCCTGGCAGCGACCAGGTCTCGGTGTTCCGCGTCTTCTTCGGACTCTTCATGCTGCGCACCGACGTCGAGGCCAGTGGCGGCACGCGGCCAACCAGCGTGGCCCTGCACGGCAACCTCGTCTACGTGCTCAACGCCGGCAGCGATTCGGTCGCGGGGTTCCGCATCCACAACGGCCAGCTCACGCCGATCGCCGGGGCCAACTACGGGCTCAGCCAAGCCGGTGCTGCCGCGGCGCAGGTCGGCTTCAGCCCGAACGGGCACTTCCTGGTCGTCACGGAACGCGCGACGAACCGCATCGGTGTGTTCGCCGTGATGCCAAACGGCACGCTGGGAGCCGGTCACTTCCAACCATCG
>JBDSBS010000078.1:0-4646 GCA_039921435.1 Planctomycetota bacterium
TCATCGCGTCTTGGCTGCTGACGATGCGCAGCACGCAGACGTCTTCGTAGACGCGCGCGTCGCCCTTCACACCGACCGACTTCTGCGGCACGTAGACCGCGAAGTACTGCCACAGTCCCTTCTGCAGCCCGCGTTGCTCGATCTCTTCGCGCACGATGCGGTCGGCGGCACGCAGCGGCACGAGCTTCTCGCGCGTCACTTCGCCAAGGCAGCGTACCGCCAGGCCAGGCCCTGGGAACGGCTGTCGATCGACGAGCGAACTCGGCAAGCCGAGCTGGCGGCCGATCGCACGCGCTTCGTCCTTGAACAGGTCGCGCAGCGGTTCGACCAACGTCATGTCCAGGTCCTTGGGCAGTCCGCCGACGTTGTGGTGGCTCTTGATCACCGACGTCGCGCCGCCGTGCGCAGCGACCGATTCGATGACGTCTGGATACAACGTGCCCTGGCCGAGGAAGTGCGCCTTGCGATAGCCCTTCGCCTCGGCGCGAAAGACCTCGACGAAGGCCGCACCGATGATCTTGCGCTTCCGCTCGGGCTCACTCACCCCTTTGAGCTCGCCGAGAAAGCGTTCGCTCGCGTCGACGACCTTGACGTCCATGTGGTAGTCGTCGCGGAACAGCGCCTCGACACCCTCGCGCTCGCCGTGCCGAAGCAGGCCGTTGTCGACGAACACGCAGTGCAGCCGCTTGCCAATGGCGCGGTGCACGAGCACCGCCGCAACCGAACTGTCGACGCCACCCGACAGTCCCATCACGACTTCGCCGTCGTCGCCGACGAGCGCTTGCACAGCCGCGATCTTCGTGTCGACGATGTTGCCGGGGTTCCAGACGGTGTTGCACTTCGCTACGCCGAGCACGAAGTTCTCGAGCATGCGCGCGCCGTCTTGGGTGTGCGCGACCTCGGGATGGAACTGCAGGCCGTAGAAGTGGCGCTTGCCATCGGCGACGACCGCAAACGGGCACGGGGCGCTCTTCGCAAGCACGCGGAAGCCGGGCCCGAGTTTGGCGACCTTGTCGCCGTGCGACATCCAGACCGTGCTGTTCTGTCGCACACCAGCGAGGAACCCGTTTGCATCGACGATCTCCAGGTCCGTGCGCCCGTACTCGGCGCCCGACTGCGCCGGCGTCACCTCGCCACCGGTGTTCTGGGCCATCCACTGCAGGCCGTAGCAGATGCCGAGCACTGGCACGCCCGCTTGCAGAATCGCGGCGTCGAGGGCGGGCGCATCGTGTTCGTAGACCGAACGCGGCCCCCCGCTCAGGATCACGGCCTGCGGCCGCATGTGCTGAAAGGTGAACATGGCACGGTCAGGCACCGTGATGCGCGAGTAGACGCCGAGTTCGCGCACGCGCCTCGCGATGAGCTGGCAGTACTGGGCGCCGAAGTCGACGATCAACACGCCGCCCGATGGCCCCTGCTGATCCGCCTGCTGAGCCGCCTGCTGAGAAGGCACGTGCTGAGAACCCTCGGCGGCGTTGCCTACGTTCTGGCTCATGCTTCGCCGCTGTAGTTCGGCGCTTCCTTGGTGATCTGGATGTCGTGCGGATGCGACTCGCGCAGACCGGCCGGCGTCACGCGCAGGAACTTCGCCGTCGCCGCCAACTCCGTCAGCGTGCGCGCGCCACAGTAGCCCATGCCCGACCGCAGACCGCCTGCGAGTTGGTAGACGAAGTCGGCCACCGAACCCTTGTAGGGCACCATACCTTCGACGCCCTCGGGCACGAACTTCATGCGCTCCTTGACCTCGCCCTGCGCGTAGCGATCGGCCGAACCCTGCTCCATGGCGCCGAGCGAACCCATGCCGCGCACGATCTTGAACTGGCGGCCGCGGTAGAGAATCGTGTCGCCTGGCGACTCCTCGAGGCCCGCGAGCAACGAACCCAACATCACGCAAGCAGCACCCGCAGCGAGTGCCTTGACGATGTCACCCGACTGCCGAACGCCGCCGTCGGCGATGACCGGAACGTCGGCTGGCGCGCACGCGCGCACGGCGTCGAGCACCGCCGTCAGCTGGGGCACGCCGCAGCCAGTGACGATGCGCGTCGTGCAGATCGAACCGGGCCCGATGCCGACCTTGACGCCGTCGACACCCGCGTCGACGAGCGCCTTCGCCCCATCGAAAGTGCCGACGTTGCCGGCGACGACGGGGATCGTGCACTCCTTCTTGATCAAACGAACGGTCTCGATCACGTTCTTGCTGTGGCCGTGCGCGGTGTCGATGACGACGACGTCACAGCCGGCTTCGACGAGCTTTCTGACGCGCTCGAGATCGTGCACACCAACCGCCGCGCCGACGACGAGACGGCCTCGGCCGTCGCGCGCCGCGTGCGGGAACTCCTCGGTGCCGCGGATGTCCTTCATCGTGATGAGGCCCGCCAGCGTGCCGTCCTTCTGCACGAGGATCAGCTTCTCGACCTTGTTGCGGCGCAGGATCGAACGCGCCTGATCGAGCGTCGTGCCGGGTGCCGCAACCACGAGGCCTTGCTTCGTCATCACACTGCCGACCTTGGCGTCGCGCGCGTCGACGAAGCGCAGGTCGCGGTGAGTCAGGATGCCGACCACGACGCGGTTCTGGTCGACGACCGGCAGGCCGCTGATCTTGTGCGCCGCCATCAGGTCCTTCGCCTTGCCGACGGTGTCGTCGGGCGACATCGCCACCGGGTCCTCGATGACGCCGTTGGCCGAGCGCTTGACCTTGTCGACCTCGCCGACCTGTTTGTCGACGCCGAGGTTCTTGTGCACGATGCCGATGCCACCCTGCTGGGCGAGTGCTACCGCCATGCGCGACTCGGTGACCGTGTCCATCGCGGCTCCCGCGATCGGCACCTGCAGATTGACGCCGCGGCAGAACCGCGAGCTGGTGTCGACGTCGCGTGGCAGGGCCGAGGCCATCTGCGGCACCAACAAGACGTCGTCGTAGGTCAGGCCTTCGCCGAGGAACTCAGCCAAGTGCTTTCTCCGGGGGAGAGGGGAAAGCGTGGCGAGCCTAGCGAGCGAGCGATGCTGGCGCCACGGGGCGGGATGCTTTCCTGTCGAGGGGTCGCGAGCCGGCTTTCGGCGTCAGCCACCACGCTCACTCAGGTCGCGCTGCGGACCCCAGGGTCGCTCACTTGGCCGGCACCCCGCCATGCTTGCCGTAACGCACATTTTCGATGCCCTTGCCACCCTGGAAGCGTGCCTTGTTGGACGCAACCGTGCAGAAACCGAAGCCTGCGCGCATTGTCGCGCGGCCACGACCCAGCGCCAACCGGCTCGCGCGATGTCGACGACTATCGCACGAACCACACGCTCTGGATTAGGCCATCCTTCACGCGGTAGACGGCCACCGCGTGAACATCGCCGCGATCGGGCACGCCGGTCACAAACTCGTGGTCGATGACGGTGTCGCGGTTCTCGATGCGGTTCTCGATGCGGCAGTGCAGATCCGGTGCGCTCGAGAAGCGCTCAGCCCATCGCTCGCGCAACTTGTCCTTGCCGCGCATCGACTCCGCGGGGCCGTCTGGGCCGAGGTTGCCGACGACGACGTCGTCGGCGTAGCAGGCCGCGAAGCGCTCGATGTCGCGCGCGTTGTAGGCGTTGAGCTGGCGCTGCACGACTTGGGCCGGGGTCTCGCGGCGGATCTCGGCGATGGGCAGCAGGCGGCCGCGCAGCACGACGTGTTCGGGCCGTTGCAACGTAACAAGGTCCTGGCGCGGATCGGCGGTCAACACGAGCAGATCGGCGCGCATCCCCACCTTGACATCGCCGAACTCGTTCTCCTTGCCGAGCAAGCGCGCGCCACCTCGAGTCGCGGCGACGAGCACGTCGAACGGCGCCATACCGGCCTCGACCATGAGATCCAGTTCGCGAAACAGACTCGGGCCGTGCAGCGTGCCGATGTTGCCTGCATCGGTGCCCGCCGCAATCGCACCGCCGCCGCGCTGCACGGCGCGCAGATTGTCGAACAACACCTGCCGCCCCTGCAGTCGCGAACGCCAACCTTGCGAACGACGCGCGAGACCCGCGTCGACGCGCGCCAGTCGATCAAGATCGAACCAAGTGCCAATCACCTCGGGCTGGCCCATTTGCCATTCGATCGGCAACAGGTCGAGCTTCTGACCCAGCACCTCGGCGTAGCCCTCGATCACCATCAGCGTCGGCACGTAGGTCGTTCCCTGGCGCACGAGCGCGTCGACGAACTCCTCGTCCACGGCGGCGTCCTCGACGCTGTGCACGAGCACGCGCGCACCGGTGGCAACAGCCTGCCGCGCCGCCGCGAGCTGGGTCGCATGCACGGCGACGAGCAGGCCATGCCGTTTCGCCGCCAACACGGTCGCATCGAGCAGCGGCCGATTGCCCTCGGCATCCGCAGGTCGCCGCACGATGTACCAGATCTTGATCAGGTCGGCGCCGAGCGCTGCCTGACGATCGACCTCGGCCGTGCACTGCTCGCCTGTCTGCACGGGAGCAAACGGCGGGTCTTCGAGCTTGGCGTATGCCGGCGGCAAGAACGTCGTCAGCAACCGCCCGCTGCAGTAGACACTAGCACTACTTTGTCAGGCGCCGGCGCGCGAGTTCGGCGTCTGTAAGGTTGTACAAGTACTAACGTTGCTTTACGAAAGTCGCGTTGTTGCGCGCCGACGTCAAGCTGCTGAAGCGACTCGCGA